>NZ_LDVA01000311.1:0-11324 GCF_050768715.1 Burkholderia sp. ZZQ-2
CCGCCCGCGCCGGCCACGACGGAAGCGGTCGAGAACCCGTACGGGCTCGGCGCGCTATGGAAGAACGGCGACTTCGTCGCCCGTTTCGTGCTGATCCTGCTGGTGATCATGTCGATGGGGAGCTGGTACATCATGATCACGAAGTTCCTGGAACAGTTGCGCGCCAACCGCCGCGCGAAACTGGCAGATGCGCAACTCTGGTCCGCACCGTCGCTGGCCGAGGGCGCCAGGCTCCTCGACGAGGCGTCACCGTTCCGGTTCATCGCCGAAACGGCGATCGAGGCCGGCGAGCATCATGAAGATGCGCTGCTGGAAGCCGTGGACCGCAACACGTGGATCGACGTATCGGTCGAGCGCTCGATCACGAACGTGTCGAACCGCATGCAGGACGGGCTCGCATTCCTGGCCACGGTGGGCTCCACGGCGCCGTTCGTCGGGCTGTTCGGCACGGTCTGGGGGATTTATCACGCGCTGACCGCCATCGGCATCGCCGGCCAGGCGTCGATCGACAAGGTCGCGGGCCCGGTGGGCGAGGCGCTCATCATGACCGCTATCGGCCTCGCCGTCGCGGTGCCCGCGGTGCTCGGCTACAACTTCCTGGTCCGGCGCAACAAGTCGGTGATGGAGCGGGTTCGCAACTTCGGCGCGCAACTGCACACGGTGCTGCTGGCCGGCAATCGGCGCCCGGTACGCGCGGCGTCCTCGTCGCCGGCCGCGGCGTCGCTTGCGAACTGACCGCCTGACGGAGACGCGCGATGGCCATGAACGTCGGGCAGGACGATAGCGACGAGGTGATCGCCAACATCAACACGACGCCGCTCGTCGACGTGATGCTGGTGTTGCTGATCATCTTCCTGATCACGATCCCGGTCGTGACGCACACGATCCAGCTTCAGTTGCCGAAGGAGACGGTGCAACCACTGCAGACGACGCCGAAGAGCATCGAGATCGCGGTGAACCGCGATGGCGACTTCTTCTGGGGCGAACAGCTGGTGGATGCGCAGACACTGCTCGCGAAGCTGAAGGACGTGTCGCAGCAGCAGCCGCAGCCGAGCGTCCACGTGCGCGGCGACCAGAACACGCGTTACGAGTTCATCGGCCGGGTGGTCACGATGTGCGAGCGCGCGGGGATTGCGAAACTGTCGTTCATTACGGAGCCGCCCGCACGCGGTGGCTAGTCGTGGACGGGAATCTTGGTGAGAGGGCGGGCTGGCGGTTGGGGTTGATGCACTGACGCTGGTTGGCCTTGGGGCATGGGGTCGGTGTAGGTGCTGAAGCATTAATGCTGATTGATTGCGAAGCATGGGGGCGGCGTAAGTGCTGAAGCACCAACGCTGATCGACCGCGAAGCATGGGACCAGCGTAAGCGCTAAAGCACCAACGCTGATCGACTGCGAAGCATGGGACCAGCGTAAGCGCTAAAGCACTAACGCTGATCGACCGCGAAGCATGGGATCAGCGTAAGTGCTAAAGCACTAACGCTGATCGACAGCGAAGCATGGGATCAGCGTAAGTGCTAAAGCACTAACGCTGATCGACAGGAGTCGACGATGGGAATGAATGTGCCTTCGGGCGGAAGCAATGCCGAACCGGAAGTGATGGTCGATATCAACACCACGCCGCTGATCGATGTGATGCTGGTGTTGCTGATCATGCTGATCATCACGATCCCGATTCAGATGCATTCGGTGAAGATGGACCTGCCGGTGGGTAACCCGCCGCCGCCGGCCACGCCGCCGGAAATCGTGCAGATCGACATCGACTTCGACGGCACGACGACGTGGAACGGTGCACCGGTGCCGGACCGCACGGCGCTCGAGGCGAAACTGACCCAGGTGGCGGCGGAACCCGTGCAGGCGGAAATCCACCTGCGCCCCAACAAGCTGGTGCCGTACAAGGACGTGGCCGCCGTGCTCGCGTCCGCGCAACGCGTGGGCGCGACCAAGATCGGCCTGATCGGTAACGAACAGTTCATGCAATGACGACACGGACGAGCCGATGAACCAGCGACGATGGAAACGGATGATGGCGGTGGCGGCGCTCGGCGCGGCAGGCTTGCTCGGACGCCCGGCATTACCGGCGGACGCGCTGCGGCCGGACGTGGCAAAGCCATTGGCGGCCGCACAGGACCTGTACCGGGCGCACAAGTATCGCGATGCACTGGGCAAGATCGCCCAGGCGGCGGCCGTGCCGAACCGGACGCCGTACGAAACCTACATGGTGGAGGAGATGCGCGGCGCGGCCGCGATGGCGGCAGGCGACTCGAGCACGGCCGCGCAGGCCTACGAGGCCGTGCTGAACTCGGGGCGGCTGTCGGGCGAGGACGAGCAGCGGACCACGGCGGCACTGGCCGGCATCTACTTTCAGCAGAAGAACTACCCGCTGGCGATCCGGATTGCACAGCGCTACCTGAAGGCAGGCGGATCCGATCCGGAAATGCGCACGCTGCTCACGCAGTCGTACTACCTGTCGAACGATTGCACACCGCTCGTGAGCCAGTTGAAAGCGAGCACCGACGCGCAGGCGAACGGCGGACACGCGCCGGATGAAGGGCAGTTGCAGATGCTTGCGACCTGCGCGCAGAAAGTGAAGGACGGCAACGCGTATCGCGGTGCGCTCGGGCTGCTGGTGGCTTACCACCCGAGCCCCGCGTACTGGGACGAAATGGTCACGGCGATTCGCGGCAACCCGGGGTATCTGCCGTCGCTCGATCTCGACATCTACCGGTTGCGCCGGGCGACGGGCTCGCTCGCGACAGCCGACGCGTACATGGAAATGACGCAGCTCGCGCTGGTGGCAGGGTCGCCCGCCGAAGGCAAGCAGGTGATCGACCAGGGGTTCGCGTCCGGCGTACTCGGCAAGGACGCACAGGCGGATCGCGAGAAGCGGCTGCAGGCGCTCGCGGCAAAGCGCGCGCAATCGGGCGGGGAAGCCGCGACGCCGGCTGCGCCGATCGACGCGGGTATGAACCTCGTCTTCGCAGGCAAGGCGCAGCAGGGCCTGCCGATGATGGAGCAGGCGATCGCGAAGGGCGGGCTCGAGCATCCGGACGCGGCGCGACTGCGGCTCGGAGAGGCGTATTACGTGGCCGGTCAGAAGGCGCGTGCGGTCCAGGTGCTGCGCACGGTCAAGGGCACCGACGGTTCCGCCGACCTCGCACGGCTCTGGACCGTGGTGGCATCCCGCTAACGCAACGCACGGGCACGACGGCTCGCGGCGCGGGAGCGGGCGTGGTCGGTGAGCGGAAATCGGTGCGCCGCTCAGACGGCACCGATGCATGAAGGGCAGGTCAGCCGAGGGAAAAGGGGCAGCCTTGTTGATTAGTAAACCGAATGAAATGTGCAGGATCGGCACGGCCGAGCGATGCCGGTGCCGCGCCGCACCACGCGCGGCGTGCACGCCGCGACAGCGTGCAGCCGGGTATCGCGCCGGGCCGGTCGCGTCATGGCATCGGTCGAGGCTTGACGACATCAAACCGATTTCGACTGCGAGGGTCCGTCTTTCCATGGTTTTACCCCCTGATGAGTCGGTGCTCGTCGCCGTGTCGCTAGGCAACAAGATCCGGGCGCTGCGCCAGCGCCTCAAACTCACGCTCGATGAAACGTCGACGATCGCCGGCATTTCGAAGCCGTTCCTGTCGCAGGTCGAGCGTGGGCGGGCGACGCCGTCGATCACGTCGCTGGTCCGGATCGCAAAGGCGTTGGGCGTGACGATGCAGTACTTCATCGACACGCCGACGGAGGCGCGCTCGGTATGCCGCGGCAATGCGCTGCAGTATTTCCAGTTCACCAACTCGGCCAGCCGGTTCGCCCGGCTGACGAATCTGGTGGACGGCCGCAAGCTCGACGCGATCCTCGTCAGGATGCCGGCGGGGCAGTTGTCGTCCGAGATGACGACGCACGCGGGCGAGGAGTTCGTCTATGTGTTGCGCGGGCAGGTGGCGCTGACGCTCGAGGATTGCACGTTCACGCTGAACGAGGGCGATACCGCGCATTACGAATCGACGATGCCTCATGCGTGGCGCAACACGGCCGACGAAGAGGCGGTGATCGTCTGGGTCGGCACGCCCAGGCTGTTCTAGCAAGGGCGGCCGGCGCGGCGAGCCGTCAGGAAGGAGAGGTACCCGATCGGTAGCGGATGCCGGTCGAATCGGCAGGAAGCAGGTAATGCGCTCAATGTAGGTGTTTAGTATGGCGAATCAAAATATAAAGCGACGGTGATGCTGAATGGTGCTGGTGCCCCGAAGCCGAGCCGTTCGAGTCGTGGCGGTAGAAAACGTGGCAATCGAAGGCGTGGCAATCGCGGGTTCCGTTACACGGTCACCCAGGACGCGCAAGGAATTCACAAGGTTCCGGCGCGCAGCAGGTGGGGTCTTACTACGAGCGAGAGGGAACAAGATGAAGCAGAGAGTTTTGGCGTTGGCCATCAAGAGGATAGTCTGGGCGGAGCTGGCGCTGACGGCAGCATTGGCGCCGCCGGCGTTTGCCCAGAGCCAGCCGGCGCCGGGCGCCGTCGCGATCGCGGATGCGGTCGCGAACGGCGCGCCCGTGACCGTTGCACAGGCGGGCGGCACGCCGGATGCCGCCGCTGCCACGGGCGCCGCGGCGCCCGACGCGGCAGCGAGCGCGGCAACGGAGGCCACGCCCGCCGCATCCGGCGCGAACGGGCAGGGCAAGGTCGCGCAGATCAAGCGCTTCGAAGTGACGGGTTCGCTGATCCGGCAGGCCGACAAGACCGGTTTTCAGCAGGTGCAGACGATCACGCCGAAGGAAATCCAGGCCAGCGGCGCGGTGACCGTCACCGACTTCCTGCGCGATGCGGCGGCCAACTCGGCGAACAGCTGGGGTGAAGGGCAATCGGGCAACTTCGCGGCCGGCGCGGCCGGTATCGCGCTGCGCGGCCTGTCCGAGAAGTACACGCTCGTGATGATCGACGGCCAGCGCGTCGCACCTTACGCATTCTTCTCGAACAGCGTCGACTCGTTCTTCGACCTCAACACGATCCCGCTCAACGATATCGAGCGGATCGAAATCGTGAAGACGGGCGCCGTGTCGCAGTATGGTTCGGACGCGATCGGCGGGGTCGTCAACATCATCACGAAACACAATTTCCGCGGCCTGCAGCTCGACGGCAGCCTCGGCAGCGCGATCAATGCCGGCAACGGCGACGGCACGACGAAGTTCGGCGTGCTCGGCGGCTTCGGCGACCTGAACGCCGACCGCTTCAACGTGACGGCCGCGCTCAGCTACTACAAGTCGAACGGCTTCACGCTGGCCGATCGCGATTCGACGCGCAACCAGGACTTCACGGGCAAGCCGGGCGGCTTCTCGCTGCTCGCGCCGTCGTACTGGAACATGCCCGGTGGTGTCGCGCAGGCGCTGAGCGGGGGCTGTCCGTTCGGCGGCTCGGTCCATCAGGCCGCGTCGAATTCGCTGTCGTCCGGATCGCCGGGCACGATCTGCGCGTACAACACGGCTGAAAGCACGTCGATCCTGCCGATGACCGAGCGCCTGAACGCGAAGCTCCACGGGGACTTCAAGATCGACGACAAGACGACCGCGTTCGCGGATTTCCTCGAGAGCTACAACACGACCACGACCAACGACGGCCTGTGGAACAACGTGATCGGCAACCCGCAGAACCCGGCGCTCGTCTGGAATCCGCAGACGAAGCTGCTGTCGCCGTTCAACTACACGGTACCGGTCAGCAACCCGTACAACACGACGGGCGCGGCCACGCCGCTCACCTACGCGTTTCCGAACACGGTCGCGCAGAAGACCTGGGCGAACTACTGGCGTGCGGCCGCCGGCATCAAGGGGTCGTTCACGCTGCCGTACGGCGACTGGGACTGGGCGACGTCGGTCAGCCACTCGCAGAGCACGGTGTCGAACGTGTTCACGAACCAGCTGAACGTCAACGCGCTGAACAACATCTACCAGAACGGCACGTTGAATTTTGCGAACCCGGCGGCGACGCCGAACGCGCTCAACGGGCTGTTCCAGGAAGCGAACAACCTCGGTATCTCGAAGCTCGACACGATCGACGCGACGCTGTCGACGCCGAACCTGTTCCGTCTGCCGGCTGGTGACGTGGGGATCGGTTTCGGCGCGCAGTTCACGCACCAGAGCGAAGTGCTGACGCCGGGCTCCGAATACCTGAGCGGGGCGGTCGTTACCCCGGACCTCGAGACGGTGAACGGCCAGCGCAACGTCGCGGCCGTCTATTACCAGATCAACGTGCCGATCCTCGAGAACCTGACGTTCAGCCAGGCCGGCCGCTATGACCACTACACGGACGTGGGCGGTGCCTTCTCGCCGCGCTTCGCGTTGCGCTACCAGCCGATCAAGGCCCTCACGCTGTATACGTCGTACAACCGCGGCTTCCGCGCGCCGACCTTCGTCGAGGACAGCAAGTCGCAGACGCTCGGCATCCAGGTCGATCCGGCCACCGGCCAGAACTACACGTCGATCACCGTCGGCAACCCGAACCTCGCGCCGGAACGCACGCGCAACTTCAATATCGGCTTCCAGGTATCGCCGAGCCGCTACACGGATCTCGGCTTCGACTGGTACAAGATCCGCATCGACAACGTGATCGGCCAGGGCGCGCCGTCGCAGGTCGTGACCGATCCGACGACGGGCCAGCTGCTGTACAAGATGATTCCGTACCAGAACCTCGGTTACCTCGATACGAACGGCTTCGAAGGCACGTTCCGCCAAGGCTTGCCGCTCAAGGGCTGGGGCACGGTCACGCTGTCGGGCGACTGGGCGTACATCAACAGCTACAAGATCGGCTTCCCGGGCGGCACGCCGGTCAACGGCGCGGGCAACAACTTCACGATCACGCAGCCGTTCGGCGGCAGCTTCCCGCGCTGGCGCGGCAACACGACGCTGGACTGGAACTACCGGAAGTTCGATGCGGCGCTGACGTGGCAGTTCACGGGCCCGTACGCGCAGAACCTGCTGCCGGCGCCCGCGCCGTCGAAGGTCGGCTCGTACAGCCAGTTCAACCTGATGATGACGTACACGGGCTTCAAGAACTGGACGATCTACGGCGGCATCAACAACCTCTTCAACCGCACGCCGCCGTACGACCCGATCTTCGCGAACGGCACGCTGGACCAGAGCGGGTACGACACGTCGGTCTATTCGTACATCGGCCGGTTCGCGCAGGTCGGCGCGACGTACAAGTTCTGACGGCGATCGTTATGCGCTGACAGGCTTTGGACAGGCCGCTCCACGTCCACTACCCCCTTTTCGGGGCGGCCTTTTTTCGCCTGACGCCACGACGTCCCGTAACCGGGCCGCGCGGCGGCGCAGTTGATCCGATCGTGTACAGCACGAACCCCACGCGGGACGCGGCCGGCATGCGGCGTCGTCCGGCACAGGCATCGACCGTGCGTAGGCAGCGCGCCCGCACGCTTCCGGACAGACTGACCATGAGACTGTTGAATGGGCGACGGGCACGCGTGCCGCGCCACTCGCACCTGACGCGCCTGAAGCGCACGCATGCGCGGATGCGTGCCGCCGCGCGCGCCGCGCTGCTTGCGTGCGCCGCGTGGCTCGTGTCGGGCGGCGTCATGCCGCAGGCCGCGCTCGCCGTGCCGGCGATCTCGCAATACGACCATCCGAAGTATCCGCCGGGTTTCACGCATTTCGACTACGCGAATCCGGATGCACCGGACAGCGGCACGCTCGATTTCGAAAACTACGACGAAGCGCAAAGCTACGACTCGCTGAACCCGTTTCTCGTGCGCGGCTCGCCCGCACCGGACATCAAGAACCTGATGTTCGACACACTGATGCAGCGCAGCTGGGACGAGCTCGCATCCGAATACGCGCTGATCGCCGACGACGTCGAGGTCGCGCCCGACGGGCTGTCGGCGACGTTCCACCTCGATCCGGCCGCACGCTTCTCGAACGGCGACCCGATCACCGCGGCCGACGTCAGGTATTCGTTCGATACGCTGACGAGCCCGCAGGCCTCGCCGCTGTACAACGCGCAGTTCTCGATCATCAGGCGTGCGGTGGTCGTCGACGGCCACACGGTGCGCTTCGAGTTCAAGCACGCGGAGCGCGACGCCGCGCTGATCGCGGGCGACCTGCCGGTGTTCTCGCCGAAGTGGGGGCAGCGTGCGGACGGCACGCGGCCGCCGTTCGACCAGATCGCGACGGTTCCGCCGATCGCGAGCGGCCCGTACCTGATCGAGCAGCGCAAGAACGACAAGCAGATCGTCTATGTGCGCAACCCGCACTACTGGGCGGCGAACCTGCCGTCGCGACGCGGCATGTTCCGCTTCGCGCGCGTGTCGTTCAAGCTGTACCTGGATCAGTACACGGCGCTCGAGGCATTCAAGGCCGGCGACATCGACGCGCGCATGGAATACAGCGCGACGCAATGGGCGCGCAAGTACGTCGGCAAGAACTTCCGCAACGGCATGCTCGAGCGCGGCGAGTTTCCTGACGGCCCCGCGCAGATGCAGGGCTTTTTGATCAACATGCGCAAGCCGATGTTCCGGGACGTGCGGGTGCGGCACGCGCTCGCGCTGGCGTTCGACTTTGACTGGATGAGCCGGATGATGTTCTACGGGCAGTATCGCCGTACCAACAGCTTCTGGGAGGCGAGCCCGTTTGCGGCAACCGGCATGCCGAGCGAGAAGGAGCGCGCGTTGCTCGAACCGTTCCGCTCGACGCTGCCTCCGGAGGTGTTCGGCCCGATGGTCCGGCAGCCGTCGACGCTGCCGCCCGGCTCGTTGCGTGCGAACCTGAAGCAGGCGCGCGACCTGCTCGCGCAGGCGGGCTGGCGTTACCGCGACGGCGCGCTGCGCGACGCGAACGGCACGCCGATGACGATCGAGATCATCGACGACCAGCCCGGCATGGACCGCCTGATCCTGCCGTACACGCAGGCGCTCGCGATGCTCGGCATCCACGCGTACCTGCGCGAGATCGACAGCGCGGTCTACCTGAAGCGGCTCGACAACTTCGAGTACGACATGACGACGTACATCTACCTGCCCGTGACGATCCCGGGTGCCGAGCTGACGCGCCGCTTCGGCAGCGCGGCTGCGTCGCAGCCGGGCTCCGAGAACTATCCGGGCGTGAAGTCGAAGGCCGTCGACGCGCTGATCCGCGCGGCGCTCGCGGCCGACACGTTCGACGATCTCGAGACGGCCACGCACGCGCTCGACCGCGTGCTGATCAACCTTTACGCGCTGATTCCGCAGTACTACCTGCCGAATGCGCGGATCGCGTACAAGACGACGCTCGGCCACCCGGCGATCGTGCCGAATTCCTATCAGTACGAAGACTGGATCATCGACTACTGGTACGTGAAGCATCCGGCGGCGAAACCCATGCCGGCGGCCTGACGGGGGAACGACGATGCTCGCATACATACTCAGGCGGTTGCTGCTGATGGTCCCGACGCTGATCGGGGTGGTGACGATCACGTTCGCGGTCACGCAGTTCGTGCCGGGTGGGCCGGTCGAACAGGTGCTCGCGCAGTTGCGCCACGGCAGTGCGCGCGGCGGGGAGGCGGGCGGCGGAGGCGGCGGCTACCACGGCAGCCAGGGCGTCGACCCGCAGCAGATCGAACAGATCCGCAAGCAGTTCGGCTTCGACAGGCCGCCGCTCGAACGCTATGTGCTGATGCTGAAGAGTTATGCGACGTTCGACCTCGGCCAGTCCTATTTCGCGCATCGCAGCGTGTGGGCGGTCATTCGCTCGAAGCTGCCGGTGTCGATCACGCTCGGGATGTGGACGGTGATCCTCACGTACCTGGTGTCGGTGCCGCTCGGCATCGCGAAGGCGGTGCGCAACGGGTCGCGGTTCGACACCGTGACGAGCGTGCTGGTGCTGGCCGGCTACGCGGTGCCGGGCTTCGTGCTCGGCGTGCTGCTGCTGATGCTGTTCGGCGGCGGCACGTTCTGGCAGGTGTTCCCGATGCGCGGGCTCACGTCCGACAACTTCGACGACCTGACGCTGATCGGAAAGGCGCTCGACTATCTGTGGCACATCGTGATGCCGGTGACGGCGTCGGTGGTCGGCAACTTCGCGATCGTCACGATCCTGACCAAGAACACGTTCCTCGATGAAATCGGCCGACAGTACGTGCTGACCGCCCGCGCGAAAGGCGTACCCGAGCGCGACGTGCTGTGGAAGCACGTGCTGCGCAACGCGGCGATCCCGCTGCTGACCGGGCTGCCGGCCGCGTTTGTCGGTGCATTCCTGAACGGCAACCTGCTGATCGAGACACTGTTCTCGCTCGACGGCATGGGGCAACTGTCATACGACTCGGTGATCCGCCGCGACTATCCGGTCGTGCTCGGCTCGCTGTTCCTGTTCACGCTCATCGGTCTTCTGACCAAACTCATCGCGGATATCTGCTATGTCCTCGTCGACCCCCGTATCCAGTTCAACAGCCTGGACCGCTGACCAGGCATGCGCGGCGTGCGCGGCCTCGCCGTCGCCGTGGCGGCGCACATGGTTGCGTTTTCGCACGCAGCCGCTCGGCTACTGGAGTTTCGTGATCTTCGTCGCGCTGTTCGCGATCAGCCTGTTCGCCGACGTGCTGTCGAACGACCGTCCGCTCGTGCTGCGGTATGACGGGCACTACGCGTTCCCGATCGTGACGGATTATCCGGAAACGCGCTTTGGCGGCGATTTTCCCGCGAAGACGAACTATCTCGACCCTGCCATTCGCGCGAACCTCGACGCGCGCGGCAACTTCGCGATCTTCCCGCCGAACCGCTATCGTTACGACACAATCGACTATTTCGCGTCGCGCCCGTATCCGGCGCCGCCGTCGTCGAGCAACTGGCTCGGCACCGACCAGTTCGGGCGCGACGTGCTCGCGCGGCTGCTGTACGGGTTCCGGCTGTCGGTGCTGATGGCGTTCGCGCTGACCGCGTCGGGCATGCTGATCGGCGTGCTCGCGGGGGCGGTGCAGGGTTTCTACGGCGGGCGCACCGACCTGATCGGCCAGCGCCTGATCGAGATCTGGAGCGCGCTGCCTGACCTGTACCTGCTGATCATCTTCGCGTCGATCTTCACGCCGTCGCTGTGGCTGCTGTTCGTGCTGCTGTCGATGTTCGGCTGGCTCGTGCTGTCCGACTACGTCCGCGCCGAATTCCTGCGCAACCGCGCGCTCGACTACGTGAAAGCGGCACGCACGATGGGGCTGTCGAACGCACAGATCATCTGGAGGCACGTGCTGCCGAACAGCCTGACGCCGGTGATCACGTTCCTGCCGTTCCGGATGAGCGCGGCGATCCTGTCGCTGACGAGCCTCGACTTCCTGGGGCTCGGCGTGCCGCCGCCGAC
>NZ_LDVA01000312.1:0-60415 GCF_050768715.1 Burkholderia sp. ZZQ-2
GCGCCTGCCGCGTTCGTCGAGACCGGAATCGCGCCACCCTGCACGGCGCCCGATTCGGGCGGGCGCGTCATCGGCACGAGCTGCTCGGGGTGCGCGTTCACGTCCTTCATGAACGACGCGAGATTCTGCGACACGGGGGCCAGCAGGATCTGGCGCACGCCGTTGTAATACTCGGTCAGCAGGTGCTGCTCGAGACGGTCGCCCTGGTACAGGCCGAGCGACACCGAGACCGGCTTGTCGCGGCGGAACTGCTCGAGCTGCTCGATCCGGTCTTCGAGGATGTCCATCGCCTGCAGGCGCGACTGCAGGTCGTTGCGGCCCTGCTGCAGGCGCGTGACGTTGTCGAGGTCGGCCTGCACGTTCGCGACGAGCTGCTGGTTGCCTATCGTCGACCAGGTCCAGCCGCCCAGCGCGAGCGCGAGCGCCGCGACGAAACCGAAGAAGGTCGCGTAGCGCAACCGGGTCTTGGTCGGGCTCGCGAACTGCCGCACCGTCTGGCGGTCCGCGAAGATCACCTTCGAGAACAGGTCGCGCAGGAAGAAGCCGTTCTTCGAGAACGCGCTGTGCGGCTTCGGCAGCGCGCTGCCGTCGAGGCCGAAGCGCTGCGCGATGCGCTGCGCGGCCGCGCTGTTGGTTTCGCCTTCCTGCAATGCGCTGGTGAAGTAGAAGCCGCGGAAGATCGGCTTGTACTGGAACGGGTTGTTCTCGAACAGCGTCGCGAGGAACGCGCGCAGCGACGGCTTGATCGTCGAGAATTCGAGCGGGAAGCTCAGCTGGCCCGGCGACAGCTGGTTGCCGCGCGACAGCGACAGCTGCGCGACGCTGATTTCCTTCAGCCCTTCGTACAGTTCCTCGAAGTGCGTGTCGAACTGCGCGACCACGTCGCGCTTGTCGTCGGGTTCGTAGGGCAGGGTGGCGCCCCACACGCGGTCGTACTCGTGCTTGTCGCTGCTGCTGAAGAATTCGGTGAAGCCGGTGATCAGGTCGGCCTTCGTGAACATCACGTAGACCGGCGCGAACACCTCGAGCTTCTCCGTCAGCTCCTGAACGCGCTGGCGGAGGTTTTTCGCGAGGTTGATCGCGAATTCGGGTCGGTTGCCGGTGAGTTCGGCGATGCTCGCGGTGACGATGATGCCGTTGATCGGCGCCTTCGGGCGATAGCGCTTGAGCAGGCCGAGGAAGCCGAGCCATTCGCTGCGATCTTCCTCGTGCACCGAATAACGGCCGGCCGTGTCGAGCAGGATCCCTTCGGTCGTGAAGAACCAGTCGCAGTTACGCGTGCCGCCGATGCCGTGGATCACGGCGCTGTTCTTGTCCGCGAACGGGAACTGCAGGCCGGAATTGAGCACGGCGCTGCTCTTGCCCGCGGCCGGGTTGCCGATGACGATGTACCACGGCAGTTCGTACAGCGCGGAGCCGCCCGACACCTGGCCGATCTTCGACGTCTTGATCGTCTTCACTGCGTCCGACAGGCGCGTGCGCAGCACGTCGAGGTCGGCCGTCTTCGCGTCGGGGGCGAGGGCGGCGGCGGCGGGCGCGGCGATCTTGCCGGTTTCCGCCTGCTCCTCCAGCACCTGGCCGAGCTGCTGGTTCGCGCGCTTCACGCGCCAGCGGCGCCACAGCGCGACGACGAGCCACAGCGCGAGGATCGCCGCGAACGCGATCGCCGCCCACAGGAGCGGCAGCTGGAGCATGTCGGCGACGATGAAGAGGATGGCCGCTAGCGCGACGATCCCGACGATCGAGAGCGTACGCGGATGAGTCAGCACGTTGAGGATGCGTTGCATAGGACGTTCAGGTTCCGGTGCGATTCGGTGAGGCGACGCAGGCGCGTCGAGCGGCAAGGGTGGCGCCGCGATGTGTCGCCATGCTGTCAAACGGGATGAAGGGGGCTGGCATCAATGCGCCCGCGGCATCGGAGAAGGCGCGCGCATTAACGAAAGGACGCTGTGAGATTTAAAACGGAAGCGGCGGCCGGAAAAAATCGCGCACCGGAATGCATGATTTTTTGCGCCGCCCATATCGTTTCCTGCCGGGATATTAAAAAGCCCCATGCCGCCCTCATTATTTCCTGTCCGGCAGCCCTGGCTAGCTGCCGCGTCCCAGTTTAAAACCGGGTTTATGGTATTCCACGTGCCCGAGATCCATCATTTTCCAGCGGCCCCCCCAGGTCAGGCCAACCTGTTCGGCGACCTGGCCATACAACTGGTAGCCGCGCATCGCCCACGGATCTTTCTCGGAAATGACCAGCTTGCCGTCGCGCAGGAATGCGTTGTCGGCCGCCAGCCCGAATTGGTGATAACTCTGGAAGGCCGCCGCGTTGGTCACGTTGCCGCCCATTGCCGCCAGCCGGTTCTGCCGTTCCGGGCTCCGGTAACCTTCCAGCAACGCCATTTCATATCCATATTGTTCGTGCATGATCTTGTAGACCAGCAGCAAACGCGTACGGAAATCCGGATCCAGCAGGTTCCAGTCGCGGCTTGCATCCTTCAGCGCCGGACGTACCTGTTCGACTTCCTTGGTGGCGAAGACTTCCGGCGGCAGCGGCGGGGGCGGTACGAGCTGTTCGCCCTGCAGCAGGGCGGCGATCTTCTCGTCGGGCACGCGCGCCGTGTCGTCGTACTGGAACAATTGCCGGCCGCGTAACGCAATGGCGACCAGTGGCGGCGTCGCAAGAATACCTGCCGATACCATAATCATCAAGCGCCGCCGAACCAGTAAATTTTGCACATCGTTTAAAGCGCCTCGCGTAACGCTTGCCGATTTAACAATCTGACTTCGCGTACGCGCGGCGCGATCGTTCGCACGGCGTGTTAGACGGCCGTGAAACTGGGCGACGGATTCGAAAACGGTCGCGCGGATACCCGGTAAAAGCAACAGTGCCGCAACTGCTACGGCAAGGGCGAAATAGGCGACGAGTGCGACGGCAATCAACGAAATCCCCGGAAATTGGAATTGATTGTGTTTTGCAATGCTTGCTCTTAGAATCAGGCTGCTTCGAGAGGCCGGGCTATATTATCGCGGTGAATTAAACCAGGATTCAATGAGACGCTGAATGAGTGCGCCGGAAAATTCAAATTCGAAAACTCCGCCCAGCCTGCTGTCCGATACCAAACCGGCAGGCGACGGAGCTCAGCAGTCGCGCATTCTCGCGAATCTGGAAGGACGTGTCACGCCGCCGGCCGAACCGCCGCGCCGTTCGCTGAAGGCGCCGATCGCGGCCGTCGTTGCACTGGTGGTTGCCGTCGGTGGCTGGGGCGCATGGCGCATGCAGCATTCGGGCGAGCAGGCCGCCGCCGTCACGGCCGAGGCCGCACCCGCGGCCGCCGCACCGGCGAAGGCCGCAGCGGCCAGCGACGCTGCCGTGCAGGTCGCGCAAAATGCGGCATCCGCCGCGCAGCCGGCCACGATCGTCAACGACGACGCAGCTTCCCGAACCGTTGCTTCCGCATCGTCCGCGTCCGCCGCGGACAACAGCCGCCTGTCGCGCGCGCTTGCCAACGGCGCCGACGATGCATCGGGCACGGCCGGCGCGGCCGCCGCTGCTGCTGCTGCGACCAAGACCGCGAAGGCCGACGCAGCGAAGAACGCGAAGGTCGCGGCGCACGGCAAGACCGACACGAAGGCCGATGCAAAGGCCGACGCAAAGGCCGACGCAAAGGCCGAGGCCCGCAAGCATCGCAAGGAACAGCAGGCCGAGCTTGCGCAGGCGAAGAAGCGTCGCGACGCGACGCCGACCCGCAGTGCGAAGGCGGCCGGGAAGGACGATCCGGATGCGGATCTGCTCGCGGCGCTCGTCGCGCGCACGAAGCCCGCCGACAAGAAACTCGCCGCGCAGAAGGCGCAGGCCGTGCCGACCAAGACGGCCGCGACGGCCGGCTCGCTGGCCTCGCGTGTGAAGGAATGTTCGGAGCGCGGTTTCTTCGAGGATCAACTGTGCCGCTGGCGCGTCTGCGAAGGTCACTGGGGCAAGGATCCCGCGTGCCCGAGCGCCGCGCAGTCGGAGACGCGGCAGTAACGCGTCTCGCGTTTGCCGGCCTGCCGCACCTGCGCCGCCCGTTGGGCGGCGCGTTGCTTTTGGGGCGCGGAATCGGCCGGTATGATGCGGCGTGACGCTGTCACCGGCGTGTCACGCCCGTCGGGCATACGTTTCCTTTCCTTTTCCGGCGCGGGCATCGCGACCCGCGATGCGCGGCGCGCCGCGCGCCGCACGACCTTCGACACGATGGACCTGATCGTACAGACTTACGGCGCCGATACGTCCGGCATGGTGTGCGGATTCCGCTTCGATCCGGGCGGATCCGGCGCGACGCTCGATGCCGACACGGCCGCCGCGTGGCTGCGCACGTGCCGCGAGCACGACGGCGCGTCGGACGATTTCGTCTGGCTGCACTTCAATCTCGCGCACGGCGCGAGCGAGCGCTGGATGCGCACGCATCTCGATCTGCCCGACAGCTTCTTCGAATTCCTTCACGAAGGGTCGCGCTCGACGCGCATCGAGCAGGAAGACGGCGCACTGCGCGCGATCGTCAACGACGTGATGTTCAACCTCGAACTGACGCCGTCGGAGATCGCGACGCTGTTCGTCCACGTCGAGCGGCGCATCATGGTCACCGCGCGGCTCAAGCCGCTGCGTTCGGTCGACACGCTGCGCGCGTGCGTGCGCGACGGCGAGCAGTTCCGGTCGCCGGCGGAACTGCTCGTGCACCTGCTGCGCGACCAGGCCGACCTGCTGATCCAGATCATGCGGCGCACGAGTGTCGACGTCGATCGCATCGAGGACCGCTTCCTGTCGCAGCGGCTCACGTCGAGCCGCATCGAGCTCGGCGCGATGCGCCGCACGCTGACGCGCCTGCAGCGCATGCTCGCGCCCGAGCCCGGGTCGATCTTCCGGCTGCTCGCGAAACCGCCCGCCTGGCTGCACGTGGAAGACGTGCAGGAGCTGCGCGAGTCGACCGAAGAGTTTTCGCTGGTGCTCGCCGACCTGGCCGGGCTCAACGAGCGGATCAAGCTGCTTCAGGAAGAGATCGGTTCGCGTCTCGACGAGCAGAACAACCGGACGCTGTTCACGCTGACGCTCGTGACCGTGATCGCGCTGCCGATCAACATCGTCGCCGGCTTCTTCGGAATGAATGTCGGCGGCGTGCCGTTCTCGGAGAACAAGCACGGCTTCTGGCTGATGGTGCTGCTCGTGGCGGGCTTCACGGCACTCGCCGCGTGGTGGGCATTCCGCCGGCGCGACGACCGCTAGCGGCATCGACCCGTCAGCGCAACAGCGCGATCGCGCGTTCGCCGATCACCATTCCAAGCAGCCCGACGAGCGCGACAAGCGGCGGGGCCGGCGAGCGCACGTGCAGCAGCGCATACAACACGCCGACGCCGAGGCCCACCGCGAGCGAAGTCACGTAATCCGTCATGGCGGTCTCCCGTGTGATCCGGCGTCAGGGTTTGAGGATGACGCGCTCGCGCGCACCGGCCAGCACCGCGCGATACGCATCGTGCGCGCGCTCGAGCGGATAGACGTAGTCGTCGCCGATCGGGAACGGGCGCAGGGTGCCGTTGCCGAAGCCGGGCGCGAGCGTGTCGAGGATCTGCGCGACCGCGGCGCCGCCGAGCTGCAGCGAATCGATGCCCACGAACGTGTGCTGGCCGCGATAGAACGCGAAGATGTCGAACGGCACGCTGCGCTCGATCGTCGAGATGAAGATCTGCCGTGCACCGATCGCCATCGACGCGTTCGCCGCTTCGAAGTACGGGCTGCCGACCGTGTTGTAGACGATGTTCGCGCCGCGGCCGCCGGTCGCCGCGCGCACCGCGTCGGCCACCGGCTCTTTCGACGCGTCGATCATGTGCACGTCGCCCGATGCATGGCCGCGATAGCCGCCCGCGCTGCGCTCGACGCCGATCACGGTTGCGCCGTGCGCGGTCGCGAGCTGGATCGCTGCCTGGCCGACCTTGCCGTTCGCGCCGAACACGAGCACGACGTCGCCGGCCGTCGGCATGCCGGCGCGGCGCAAGCCTTCGTAGGCGGTGACGAACGGCACGCCGACGCCGGCCGCTTCGTCGAGCGTCAGCACGGCGGGCTTGCGGCGCACCAGTGCCGCGTCGAGCACGAGCCATTGCGCATGAGAGCCGTCGCGCCCGACGCCGAGATCGCCGCCCGAGCCCCACACCGGCGCGCCGATCCAGCCTTCCGGGCCGCTGCGCACGATGCCGGCCCAGTCGCGCCCGGGCGTGCGCGGCCACACCGCGTGCGGCATGCGGCCGAGCGCGGCCTTCACGTCGCTCGGGTTCACGCCGGCCGCGTGCACCTCGATCAGCATCTGGCCGTCGGCCGGTACGGGCGTGTCGATTTCCCTGACCCGCGCGTCGAGCGACTCGATGTCGGCGGCGGGGGCGTCGAAGCGGATGCTGCGCATGGTGATCTCCGTGGCGGTTGGCTGCCGCGCGGCCCGGTGGGGCGGGGCGTGCAGCGAGTGAAATGGATGATCGCAGTCTAGTCGGCCCGGTTTGACGCGGAAACCCGCAAAGGCGGATGATTGTTTTGCGATGAACGCATAGCCAAATCCGAAGGCACCGAATGGACGATTTCCTTTCCCCGCACCTGGCGCTGTTCGTCGACGTGGTCGACCAGCAGAGCTTCTCGGCGGCCGCCCGCCGGCTGGGTGTCGCCGCGTCGTCGGTCACGCGGCGCATCGACCGCCTCGAGACACAGCTCGGCATCCGCCTCCTGCATCGCACCACGCATGCGCTGCGGCCCACCGAGGCCGGGCAGTTGCTGTACGGGCGCGCGACGCGGATGCTGGCCGAGCTGCGCGGCCTGCAGGAAGACCTGCACAGCCAGCACGACGAGCCGAGCGGGCTGCTGCGCGTCGACTGTCCGGCGCCGTTCGGCCGGCGGCATCTGGTGGCCGCGCTGGCCGCGTTCATGCAGCGTCATCCGGCGCTGCAGGTCGACCTCGTGCTGACCGACAGCATGGTCGATCTGCAGGGCGCGCGGCTCGGCTCCGACGTCGATCTCGCGGTGCGCATCGG
Organism: Burkholderia sp. ZZQ-2; assembly: GCF_050768715.1. NCBI lineage: Bacteria > Pseudomonadati > Pseudomonadota > Betaproteobacteria > Burkholderiales > Burkholderiaceae > Burkholderia > Burkholderia sp. ZZQ-2. The sequence goes on from NZ_LDVA01000312.1 coordinate 7,036, forward strand.
CCCGCTCGAGGACACGCGCCTCGTCGCAACCGTGCTGGCGCCTCAGCGGCGCGTGCTGTGCGCGAGCGCGGCGTATCTGGCGCGGCGCGGCGAGCCGGATACGCCCGACGCGCTCGCCGGGCACGACTGCCTCGCCTGGCACGGGGTGCCGCCGCCGGGCGCGTGGCGCTTCGGCGAGCGCCGCCACGCGCCGGCGCAGCCGCGGTTTCGCAGCAATCATTCGGAAGCGTTGCTCGAAGCCGCGATCGACGGGCTCGGTCTCGCGCACCTGCCGACCTGGCTCGCGGGGGACGCGCTGCGCGATGGCCGTTTGCGCGCGGTGCTGCCGCAGTTCGCGGCGGCGCCCGAGCCGGCGACGATCCACGTGTTGCGCCAGCCGGCGCGCGGCACCGCACGCGCGTCGCGGCTCGTCGCGTTCCTCGCGACGTGGTTCGCGCAGCCGGCGTGGGATGCCGCGTGGGCGTGACGACGACGGCGGGCGACGGCCGGCGACGTGTCGTCGGGCCCGACGCACGCCGGGCATGAAAAAGGGCCTCGCACGCGAGGCCCGTCAAAGGTCGGAGAAGCCGGTACGCCGGCCGGCCGCCGCAGGCTGCGCGGCACCGGCCGGGCGCGCACCGTTACTGCGTGACTACCTTGCGCGGCTTGAAGATGCCCTGGTATTGCAGTGCCGGGCGTTCCTTCGTCACCGGTTCGATGCCGCCGAAGGTCGGCGTCTGGCGCAGTTTCATCGCAGCAGGCGATGCGACCGAGCCGATCGACGTCGAGCGCGATGCCGGCGCGAGGTTGTTCGCGACGAGCAGCGCGGCTTCGCTCTTCAGGTTCGCGAGCAGCACCGGATCGGTCGAGCCGTTGACCTGCGTGAGCAGCCCGCTCCAGGCCGCGTCGCTGTAGTTCACGACGTAGTAGTCGAGCCCGCTCGGGTCGGCCACCACGCCCGTGCAGCCGTCGATCCGCGTTTGCGTCTGCGTATCCTTCAGCGCGAGCGTCGTGCGTTTCGCGAGACCCTGGCCGTACGCGAGCGTGATCGGCACCGTCCATTGCAGGCCCGGATACGCGTTCTTGTTCGGGAACGGCTGCTGTTTCAGCGTGACGACCGTCTGGTTCTTCGTCAGGTCGCATTGCGTGTCGAGCGAGATCAGCGGCACGCCGGTCTGGCGGACGTAGCTGTCGCCGATCGCGCCGATCGCCTGGCCGCTTTCCTTCGACAGCGCATCCCACAGGCGCTTCGGTGTGCCGTTGCCGAACGAGTAGTCGACGAGGTACTGCTGCAAACCCTTGCGCAGCGTCTGTTCGCCGAGATAGTTCTCGAGCGTCTTCAGCACGTGGCCGCCCTTGTCGTACGTGAACGCGCTGGCGCTCAGCACGAAGTCGTTCGAGGCCCAGCCGTTGAAGTTCGGCGCGACCGGGAAGGCGTTCGGGCCGATGTCACGATTGATCACGCGGTACTTGTTCTTCACCTGGTCGAGCCAGCTGAACTCGTCGGGGAAGAACTGGATCGTCGTCTTCGTCTCGAAGAACGTCGCGAACGATTCGTTGAGCCACACGTTGTCCCACCAGTCGGTCGTGACGAGATCGCCGAACCACTGGTGCGCGACTTCGTGCGTCAGCACCTCGTTGCCGTAGTGCGACATCGGCTGGCCCGGCTGCGGCAGGATGTCGTCGGCGAACTCGAGGATCGACCCCCAGTTCTCCATCCCGCCGAAGTTCAGGTCCTTCTGCTCCTTGAACGCATCGTTCGCGGCCACCGTGTCGAACTTCGTGAGCGGCAGCGCAATGCCCGTGTAGCGGTAGTAGAAGTCGAGCGCCTGCTTGGTGCGGTCCATCGCCGGCTTCGCCCAGTCGCTCATGCCCGGCGGCGTGAACACGCGCAGGTGCAGGCCGCCCTTGCCGCCCGGCAGCGGGCTCGTGAAGTCGTCTTCATAGGTGTCGAACTGGCCGCCGCCGAAGAACAGCAGGTACGACGGCATCGGCGGGGTCTTCTCGAACTGCACGAGCTTGTAGCCGCCGCCGACGTTGGTCGACGGCTTCTCGGCCGCGTTCGACACGACGCGCCAGTTCGACGGCACTTCGGCCGTCACTTCGTAGGTCGGGCGGAACGCCGGCTCGTCCCAGCCGGGGAACCACTGACGCGACAGGTTGGTTTCGCCCTGCGTGAGGATCGCGCCGCTCGTCTTGCCGTCGGTGCCCTTCAGGTCGACGCGGAACACGCCTTCCGCGGCCGAGCAGCCCGGATACGGATCGTCGCCGCAGCTGCCGCCCGTCTTCGTGCCCGGATCGTCATACGACTTGAAGTTGATGATGCCCGACCATTCCATGTGCAGCGAATAGTTGCCCGGCGAGATCGTGCCGCTCACGGGGCGCAGCTGGTAGAAGTCGCCCTTGTCCTGCGGCGTCGCGATCAGCTGGATGTTGCCCGGCTGCAGCGTGATGCGGCCGTTCGTGAACTTGATCCGGTGGCCGGCGATCACGATGTTGTTGACCGGCTTCAGCACCTTGATCTCGACGTCGGCGCGGCCGTCGAACGCGTTCAGCGCGTCGTTCGGGCGGAACCACAGCCGGTAGTTCACGGGCACCACGGTGTCCGGCAACTCGACAGGCGACACGCTCTTGTCGACGTTGGATGCGCTCGGCGGCGCGTTGACGGTGGGCGACGAGCCCGAGTGCGGCGCGCCGGCGGAGCTGAGCGCGGAAGCGGAGCCTGCACCGCCGTCGTCACCGCCGCACCCGGCGAGTGCGAGCGCGGCGACGAGCGGCAGATAACGCATCTTGCGAATATCGATCGACATGACTGAAACCTCGATTGTTGAAAGAATCGTTCAGTGCTGCGAAAACGCCGGCAAAAACAATCCCCTCGCCGTTAATCAACAGCGATGAAAATGCCAATGACGGATTATTCGAAAAGACGGCGGCCGACTACGTGAAGGTAATCATGGTTTACTGCCCCCTCTGGATTTCCGGATGTCGGTTAACTTGCCGGTTCAAAATGGCCGGGCGCGTGTTGTACTGAGTTGATTTCGCGCGCACGACACGGAGCCGCGCGCCCTGCGCGGGCGCGCGATTCCATTGAACCAACGACCTACGGGGCTGGCCGGGCCGGGCCGCAGGATGGCAGGAAGGCGTGTCGCCGTTCCGTAAAATCGCCGTCATGCGGCTTCAAGCTTTGTCGGCTTGCTCGAAGGATGCGTAAATATACTTGATGGTTTTAGGTAAAGGAAACGAAAAATTTAGAAATTGCATCTATTGAATTCACCGCGCTTCATTGAATGCCGGAAAGCATTAATGCGCTTTCCGTTTAGCTGGTATTTTCGTAGTTTTAATCTATTAACGATCCGGCGTGGCCGCGAAAACTACGAAACCCGGTGTGCGGGGCGTGCTCGGTACAATGCAGCGACGATCCGCTCACCGATTGCCGCGAGGAGGCCCCCATGCCACGAACCCTGTTCCGAATCGCGCCGCTGCGCGCCGTGCTGCTGCTGTTCGCCGCCGTGCTCCTGCTCGGCGGCTGCGCGGGGCTCACGCGCGATTCCGTGCGCGTGTCGGTCGCCGGGCTCGAGCCGCTCGTCGGGCAGGGCCTCGAGATGCGTTTCAACCTGAAGCTGCGCGTGCAGAACCCGAACGACACGCCGATCGAATACGACGGCATCTCGGTGGCGCTCGACCTGAACGGCACGCCGTTCGCGAGCGGCGTGAGCGACCGCTCGGGCGTCGTGCCGCGCTTCGGCGAGGCTGTGCTCGACGTGCCGGTTTCCGTGTCGGCGTTCGCCGCCGCGCGGCAGGCGTGGAACCTGCCCGGCGCGGCTGCCAGCGGCGAGTTGCCGTATGCGCTGCGCGGCCGGCTCGCGGGCGGCGTGCTCGGCACCGTGCGCTTCAGCGATGCGGGCACGTTGCGCATGCCGGCGATGCCGGGGTGGGGCGGGTAGACGATGCCGGCGCGATGCCGGATGCCGGATGCCGGGCCGGACGAAGCGTCGCGATCGCGGCGCCGTCTGACGATTCCTGACGATCGAGCTTCACGTGCCTTACGTCTTGCGCGTCAATCGCGTTTAGACTGCCTCAGTCCGGAGGGCCGGGCGACTTTTTCGAGAGGGCACCATGGCAGCGAAATTCGTCATCAAGAAAGCGAGCGACGGGCAGTTCCTGTTCCACCTGAAGGCCGCCAACGGCGAGATCATTCTGCGTAGCGAGCTGTACAAGACCAAGGCGTCGGCGGAAAACGGCGTCGCGTCGGTGCGCAAGAACGCGCCGGACGACGCGCGCTACGAGCGCAAGACCGCGAGCAACGGCCAGTTCATGTTCAACCTGAAGGCCGGCAATCACGAGATCATCGGCACGAGCGAACTGTACAAGGCCGAAGCGAGCCGCGAGAACGGCATCGCGTCGGTGAAGCAGAACGCGCCGGACGCCGCGCTCGACGACCAGAGCTGACCGGCCCGTCAGCGCCAGCACGCCGCGAGCATCGCGCGGGTGGCGGTCGGGGCGGTCGCCCGCGCTTTGCCGCGCGGGCAAAGCGCGGTATGGTGTGGTCCGCGCGGCGCGTCTGTAGCGCCGCCTGTCTGAAGCCAACCGTAGCCGAGCTCGCGTGACCGATTTCCCCGTTTTCCACTGGACCGACGCCGACGGCGCCGAACATGCCGTGCGCTGGCGCTCCGAAGCCGGCGTGCAGCCGCCGAAGCGCGCGGTGCCCGCCGACGACCGTCTCACCGCCGACGCGGCCTACCGTCTGGCCTGCGAGGGCACCGCGCTCGTCTGGCAGGGCGACTTCCAGAATGCGCGCCAGCTCGTGCAGGCGATGGCGCGCCGTGTCGAACGCAAGCCGAAGAAGGCGAAGGCCGCGGTGGGCGTCGACGCATTCAACCTGCATCGTCTCGCGCAGTCGCAGCGCGCCCGCACGCTCGGGATGCTGCTGATCCCGCTCGATGCCGACTACACGATCCCGCTGCGCCGCGCGCCCGACGTGCGCGCCGCGTGCGAGGAAGCGTACGGCCCGGGCGGCGCACCGTCGGTCGTGTCGCTGCGCGAGCTGCTCGGCCTCGTCGGCGCGCATGAATGGCGCAAGAAGGGTGTGCCGATCCCGGCGCTGGGCGGCGCGCCGATCCATCCGCACTACGGCGTGTTCTCGCCGGTGCGCGGCGAATACGTCGAACTCGTCGCGCGCGCGCCGCTGCCCGCGACGTCGCTCGCGTTCGACATCGGCACGGGCACCGGCGTGCTCGCGGCCGTGCTGGCGTCGCGCGGCGTCGAGCGCATCGTCGCGACCGATCAGGATCCGCGGGCGCTCGCCTGTGCGCGCGAGAACGTCGAGCGGCTGGGCCACGCGGGCCGCGTCGAGGTCGTCGAGGCGGATCTGTTTCCGGCCGGCCGCGCGCCACTCGTCGTCTGCAACCCGCCGTGGGTGCCGGCCCGTCCGAGCGCACCGATCGAATACGCGGTCTACGATCCCGACAGCCGCATGCTGCGCGGTTTCCTCGCGGGGCTCGCCGACCATCTCGAGCCAGGCGGCGCAGGCTGGCTGATCCTGTCCGATTTCGCCGAGCATCTCGGCCTGCGGCCGCGCGACACCCTGCTGCAGTGGATCGACGAAGCCGGCCTCGTCGTGCTCGGCCGCGAAGACATCCGCCCGGCACACCCGAAGTCAGCCGACGCCGACGATCCGCTGCACGCGGCACGCCGCGCCGAGGTCACGTCGCTCTGGCGGCTCGGCGCACGAGCCTGACCGCGCATTTTCGGTAAACTATCGCCATTCCTCACGAATTCCCGCCGCCGGGCCGTGGTCTGCCGACCGTGGCCCGGCGCCGCTTCACGATGTCGAACAAGACCCACGAAATCCGCCCGGAGCAGTCCGTCGAGCTGCTGAAGGAACTGCACATCCTCACCCGCGACGGGAAGCTGAACCAGGACAGCCGCCGCAAGCTGAAACAGGTCTATCACCTGTTCCAGTTCATCGAGCCGCTGCTTGCCGGCGTGCAGGCCGACCGTGGCAGCGTGACGCTCGTCGATCACGGCGCCGGCAAGTCGTATCTCGGCTTCATCCTGTACGACCTGTTCTTCAAGCAGCAGCCGGGGCACGGCACGGCGGCATTTGCGTCGCACGTGTACGGGATCGAGACCCGCGAGGAGCTGGTCACGCGTTCGGCCGAGCTCGCCGCGCGGCTCGGGTTCGGCGGCATGTCGTTCCTGAACCTGTCGGTCGCCGATTCGATCACGTCGCCGAAGCTGCCCGAAACGGTCGACGTCGTCACCGCGCTGCATGCGTGCGACACGGCGACCGACGACGCGATCCGCTTCGCGCTCGCGAAGCGCGCGCAGCACATCGTGCTCGTACCGTGCTGCCAGGCGGAAGTCGCGGGCGTGCTGCGCAAGAACAAGGGCAAATCGCTCGCGAACGCGCTGACGGAAGTGTGGCGGCATCCGCTGCATACGCGCGAATTCGGCAGCCAGATCACCAACGTGCTGCGCTGCCTGCAGCTCGAAGCGCACGGCTACCAGGTCAGCGTGACCGAGCTGGTCGGCTGGGAGCATTCGATGAAGAACGAGCTGATCATCGCGCAGTACAAGAACCTGCCGCGTCGGCGGCCCGGCGAGCGGCTGAACGAGATCCTGGGGATGTTCGGGCTTGCCGAGCTGAACGCACGTTTCTTCGTGCCGGAAGCCGCGGCGGCGGGCGGCGAGGTCGCGGAGCCGGCCGAAGGCTGACGCGCGGGCGGCCGGCGCGCCACGCGGCGCACGTTGCACGCCGCACGTTGCACGCCGCGTCAGACGTCGTCGCCCGGCCGGCGCATCCATTCGCGCCAGCCGTCGTGGCCGAGGCGGCGCAGTGTTTCCTGATTCCTTTCGTAGATCGCGGACGCGTCCGGGAACGCGTCGACCGCGCGCGCGATGCTGTCCTCGCGCAGCAGGTGCAGGATCGGATACGGCGCGCGGTTCGTGTAGTTCTCGATGTCGTCGGGCTCGCTGCCTTCGAACCGGTAGTGCGGATGGAAGCTCGCGATCTGCAGCACGCCGTCGAGCCGCAGTTGCCGCACCAGGCGGTCGGCAAAGAACAGCGCATCGTTGTAGTCGACGAAATCGGCGAACGCATGCGGGAAGATCAAGAGCGTCGTGTCGACCTGCTGCGGGTCGGCCGCGTCGAGCGCGCGCAGTTCCGTTTCGAGTTCGGCGAGCGCGTCTTCGAGCGTCGTGGCTTCGCTGATCGCGTAGCGCACCTGTTCCTTCACATAGACGCTTTTCGCGAACGGGCACAGATTGAGCCCGATCACCGCGCGCGCGAGCCAGTGCCGCGTGGCGGCGAGGATGTCGTCGTGCGATTCGGGGCGGATGTCGGTCATCGTGAAACCAGTCGGGCGGAAGGGCGGCGAGGGCCGCATTGTAGCGGGCGCGCAGGGTGCGGACGCGCGCGGCCCGTCACGCGCACGCGGCTTCGATCAATTGCGTGACGAGCGCGGGCGCGGTGCCGATCGGCGTTTCGCCGTGCCGATAGGTCTGGCTCGCCGCGTAGATACCCTCGACCACCAGCGCGAGCGCATCGGCGAGCGCTTGCGGTTGCCGCGCGCCGGCGCCTTCGCAAAGCGCGACGAGCCGCTTCATCAACTGTTCCTTGTTCTGCGCGACGCGCTCGCGCGCCGGGTGCGATGCATCCGGAAACTCCGCCGCGACGTTGACGAACGGGCAGCCGCGATAGTCCTTCTGCGTCGCGCGCTCGGCCAGGTCGACGAAATACTGGATCAGTTGCGCCTTCGGCTGGCCCGGATGCTTCGCGGTGCTTGTGTCGAGACGCTCGAAGAAACACGCATCCATCCGCTCCAGATACGCGAGGATCAGGTCGTCCTTCGACGAGAACTGCCGATACAGGCTCATCTTGTTGACGCCCGCGCGTTCCACGACCGCCTCGACGCCCACCGTCCGAACGCCTTCCCTGTAAAACAGCTCCTCGGCGGCGCGCAGCAGGTGCTCCTGCGCGGTGGCGCCGTCGATCGGCCGGCGCGTACGACGCGCCGGCGGTTTGGCGATCTCGATGCCCGACATGATGACCCTCGACTGCATATTGGATTGCTTGACATGTTACCGATTGGTCACTACGATCGCAACACACTTGTGACCGGTCGGTAACAATGCCGACCGGATCGACAGACAAATGCCAAGCGTCGGCCCGGGTCAGCCGATGCAGCGTGCGGCGGAGGTGGCCTGGCTGGGTGGGGCGGAGCGGGCGCGGAGGCGCCGGCGCCGCCAACTGGAGAACGCGAAGATGAACTGGGCGGTGACACGAATCGGCGGGCGCTTCCACTACGGATGGCTCGCGGCGGCGGTGGTATTCCTGATCCTGCTGGCGGCCGCCGGCACGCGCGCGACGCCGAGCGTGCTGATGGTGCCGCTCGAGCGCGAGCTCGGCTGGAGCCGCGCGGCGATTTCGCTGGCGATCTCGGTGAACATCGCGCTGTATGGCCTGACCGGCCCGTTCGCGGCCGCCGCGATGCAGCGCTTCGGGCTGCGCCCGACCATCCTCACCGCGCTCGTGACGATGAGCGCGGGCGTCGCGCTGTCGTCGATGATGACGCAGAGCTGGCAGATGGTGGTGATCTGGGGCCTGATGGTCGGCTGCTCGACGGGTGTCGTCGCGTTGACGCTGTCCGCGACCTTCGTCACGCGCTGGTTCCATGCGCGGCGCGGCCTCGTGATGGGGATCCTGACCGCGAGCACGGCCACCGGCCAGCTCGTGTTCCTGCCGATGCTCGCGGCGATCGCGCAGCGCCACGGCTGGCGGCCGGTCGTGCTGGTCGTCGCGGTGGCGGCCGCGATCGTGATTCCGCTCGTTGCGTTCCTGTTGCCCGAGCGGCCGGCCGACGTGCAGCTGCGCCCTTACGGCGAGCCGGCCGATGCGCCGCCCGCGCCCGATGCGACCAAGGAGAACCCGCTCGCGGTCGCGTTCCGTACGCTGCTGACGGCGAGCCGCTCGCGCGATTTCTGGCTGCTGTTCTTCAGCTTCTTCATTTGCGGCGCGAGCACCAACGGTTACGTCGGCACGCACCTGATCGCGATGTGCAGCGACTACGGGATGACGGAAGTGCAGGGCGCATCGCTGCTCGCGGCGATGGGCGTGTTCGACCTGTTCGGCACGACGCTGTCGGGCTGGCTGTCCGACCGCTACGACAATCGCGTGCTGCTGTTCTGGTACTACGGGCTGCGCGGGCTGTCGCTGATCTACCTGCCGCATGCGTTCGGGATCGATTTCTTCGGGCTGCCGCTGTTCGCGATGTTCTACGGGCTCGACTGGATCGCGACCGTGCCGCCGACCGTGCGGCTCGCGACCGACGTGTTCGGCAAGGCCGCGGCGCCGGTCGTGTTCGGCTGGATCGTCGCCGGCCACCAGCTCGGCGCGGCGTTCGCGGCGCTCGGCGCAGGGCTGCTGCGCGCGAGCCTCGGCACCTACACGATCGCATCGATGATTTCGGGCGGGCTGTGCATCTTCGGCGCGCTGATCGTGCTGCGCATCAACCGCGGCCCGTCGCGCGCGGCTGCGCAGGCGGCCTGATCGCGGCAAGCCGGCAGTCCGGCCGGCCCGCGCGGCAGGCGGCCGGCCAATGCACGGACGGAGATTTGCATAGCTCGGCAGGATCGGGCGCGGATCGGCTCAAGCGGGTATGCTTGCGGTTCGCCAGGCGTTCGCGCCCCTTCATCGATGTCAGCGAGGATCCGCATGTCCGTCAAACCTGCTCCCACCACTGTTTCGATTCACGATCTGATCGCGGGCCGCTGGAGCCCGCGCGCGTATTCGGATGAACCCGTCAGCGCCGGCGATCTGCACGCGGTGCTCGAAGCTGCCCGCTGGGCACCGTCTGCGTACAACGCGCAGCCGTGGCGCTTCATCGTATTCGACCGCACGCAGGACGAAGACGCATTCAAGCGCGCGTTCGCGACGCTGGTGCCGTTCAACCAGGGCTGGAATGCGCCGGCGCCCGTGCTGATCGCCGTGACCGCGCATACGCTCACGCCGAAGGGGGAACCGGCACCGACCGCGCTGTACGACGCGGGCGCCGCCTCGATGTCGCTGGTGCTGCAGGCGCACGCGCTGGGCCTGGCCGCCCACCAGATGAGCGGCTTCGACGCGAAGGCGTTCCGCGACGCGTTTGCGATCCCGGCCGACGTCGCGATTCCGGCGATCATCTCGCTCGGCCACTACGGCAACGTCGACAAGCTCGATCCCGTGCTGCGCGATCGCGAGAAGGCGCCGCGCACGCGTCATGCGATCGGCGAGGTTGTCTATGCGGGCGCGTGGAAGAAGGGCTTCGACGCGGCGGCCTGACCTGCCTGGAGGGGGCTGCGTCGCGCATCCCGTCCGCCTGTCTTCCCGGCGCGCCCGTCTGCGCGCCGTCGCCACCGGGGCCCGCTGCGCGGCACCGGTGGCCGGCCCCGGTTGTGATCCCGCGGGCTTCATGTTAAAAAGCCCGTCCTTTCCGTTTTCGCGCCGGCCCTGCTGCGGCAATTTCCCATGACTTACTGCGCGATCGATTTCGGCACGTCCAATTCCGCCGTGGCGCTGCCCGACGGCGATGGCATGCGCCTCGCGCCCGTCGAGGGCGACCACCTGACGCTGCCCACCGCGATCTTCTTCAACAACGACGAAGAGACGGTCGAATACGGCCGTGCGGCGCTGGCTTCCTACATCGACGGTTTCGACGGCCGGCTGATGCGCTCGATGAAGAGCATTCTCGGCTCGCCGCTCGCGGAAACGACGACCGATCTCGGCGACGGCAGCGCGATCGCGTATACCGACATCATCGCGCGCTTCCTGACGCACCTGAAGCGCAAGGCCGAAACCCGCGCGGCTGCGCCGATCGGTCGTGCGGTGCTCGGCCGGCCCGTGTTCTTCGTCGACGACGATCCGCGCGCCGACCGCCTTGCACAGGACCAGCTCGAGGCTGCCGCGCGGTCGGTCGGCTTCACGGACGTTCAATTCCAGTACGAACCGATCGCGGCCGCGTTCGACTACGAGTCGCGCCAGCAGGCGGAGCGCCTCGTGCTCGTCGCCGACATCGGCGGCGGCACGTCCGACTTCTCGCTGGTGCGCGTCGGGCCCGAGCGGATGGCGCGGCTCGAGCGCAAGGACGACGTGCTGGCCCACCACGGCGTGCACGTCGCGGGCACCGACTACGACCGGCGTGTCGAGCTGGCCGCGATCCTGCCCGCATTCGGCTACCGTTCGCTCGATCCCGAAGGGCGCGAGCTGCCGAACAAGATCTACTTCGATCTCGCGACCTGGCACCTGATCAACACGGTCTACACGCCGAAGCGGCTCGGCGAGCTGAAGCTGATGAAGCACCTGTACCGCGATGTGCAGCAGTACGACCGGCTCACGAGCGTGGTCGAGCAGCGGCTCGGGCATGCGTTGATGGCGCGCGCGGAGGAAGCGAAGATCGGCGTCGCGGCGGGCGGGGAGACGATGATCGACCTGAACGACGTGGAAGAGGATCTGCAGATCGCGTTCGATGCCGAGCGCCTCGTCGATGCGAGCCGCGACGACACCGCCCGCATCGTCGATGCCGCGCGCGAGACGGTTCGGCTTGCGGGTGTCGCGCCGCGCGATGTCGGTGCACTGTATTTCACCGGCGGCTCGACGGGGCTCGCGTTCCTGTCGGGGGCGCTCGCAGGCGCATTTCCGGATGCGCAGCCGGTGTTCGGCGACCGCCTCGCGAGTGTCGCGACGGGTCTCGGCATTCACGCGCAGCGCTTGTTCGGCTGAATGCGGGCGGCTGAAAGGCCGTCATGCCGGGCGACCGGCGCCGAAAAACAAAAAGCCCCGCCGAAGCGGGGCTTTTTTACACGAATAATCGCGCCAAGCTTAGACCGGACGGATGTTCGCAGCTTGCAGACCCTTCGGGCCCGTCTTCACTTCGAATTCAACCTTCTGGTTTTCTTGCAGCGTCTTGAAGCCTTCGACGCGGATTTCCGAGAAGTGCGCGAACAGATCGTCGCCGCCGCCTTCCGGGGTGATGAAGCCGAAGCCCTTTGCGTCATTGAACCACTTGACGGTACCGGTTGCCATGTTACTTGTTCCTAAAAAGATAAAACGGGGCCGAAGCCCATGGTGTGCGGAAAATCAAGGAAGGGGTAATAGGACCAACCGGAGTACCGTTGATGGGCGAACTACGAAAGAACCAATTCACTCGCCACTTGAAATCCTGCGAAGTCCTTTATACGGCTTATCACCCGCGTGGTCAACCGTATTTCCATGGACTCAGGGTTATTGCGTATATCAGGTTTACAAAGCTTGCAAACGATGCGAATTTTTTGTAGGGGCCGAACGATTTTGGCGCCACGCTCGAGGTGCAACCGTTAAACTACGCGCCGCGCGGACGGGTTGCCCTGATCGGGTGACGCGTCCCCCCAAGAATGCGTGCGCGGTGCAGTCCGAGCCGATCCCGGACCGCGGGCCGACCATGCTTTTTGAGACACAGGAGAGGATGTGAAGAGTTCTATTCAACGGAACATCGGCCCGTTTGCATTGATGCTGACGGGGCTGGGTTCGATTATCGGCTCGGGCTGGCTGTTCGGCGCCTGGAAGGCCGCAAAGATCGCCGGTCCGGCAGCGATCTGCGCATGGATCATCGGCGCAGTCGTGATTCTCGCGATTGCACTGACGTACGCGGAACTGGGCGCGATGTTCCCCGAGTCGGGCGGCATGGTGCGCTACGCGCGCTACTCGCATGGCTCGCTGGTCGGCTTCATCAGCGCGTGGGCGAACTGGATCGCGATCGTATCCGTGATCCCGATCGAGGCTGAAGCGTCGATCCAGTACATGAGCACGTGGCCGTATCCGTGGGCGCATGCGCTGTTCGTAAACGGCGAGCTGACGACACCCGGCCTGCTGCTGTCGGCCGTGCTGGTCGTCATCTACTTCTTGCTGAACTACTGGGGCGTGAAGGCGTTTGCCCGGGCGAACACCACGATCACGATCTTCAAGTTCCTGATCCCCGGCCTCACGATCCTCGGCCTGATGCTGACGAGCTACCATCCGGAAAACCTCGGCACCGCATCCAATGCAAGCTTTGCGCCGTACGGCTGGTCGGCGGTGCTGACCGCGGTCGCGACGAGCGGCATCGTGTTCGCATTCAACGGCTTCCAGAGCCCGGTGAACCTCGCGGGCGAAGCGCGCAACCCGTCGCGCAGCGTGCCGTTCGCGGTGATCACGTCGATCCTGATCGCGCTCGTGATCTACGTACTGCTGCAGATGGCGTACATCGGCTCGGTGAATCCGGCTGACGTCGCGCAGGGCTGGTCGCACTTCAACTTCAAGTCGCCGTTCGCCGAGCTGGCGATCGCGCTGAACCTGAACTGGCTCGCGATCCTGCTGTACGTCGACGCGTTCGTCAGCCCGAGCGGCACCGGCACGACGTACATGGCGACCACCACCCGCATGATCTACGCGATGGAGCGCAACAACACGATGCCGAAGATGTTCGGCAACGTGCACCCGCTCTACGGCGTGCCGCGCCAGGCGATGTGGTTCAACCTGCTGGTCTCGTTCATCTTCCTGTTCTTCTTCCGCGGCTGGAGCTCGCTCGCGGCGGTGATCTCGGTCGCGACGGTGATCTCGTACCTGACCGGCCCGATCAGCCTGATGGCGCTGCGCCGCTCGGCGACCGACATCGAGCGTCCGCTGTCGATTCCGCTGATGAAGCTGATCGCGCCGTTCGCGTTCGTCTGCGCGTCGCTGATCCTCTACTGGGCGAAGTGGCCGCTGACGGGCGAGATCATCCTGCTGATGATCGTCGCGCTGCCGGTGTACTTCTACTTCCAGGCGAAGTCGGGCTGGACCGGCTGGGGTGCCGACCTGAAGGCAGCATGGTGGCTGGTCGCGTACCTGCCGACGATGGCCGTGCTGTCGCTGATCGGCAGCAAGGAGTTCGGCGGCTACGGCGTGCTGCCGTACGGCTGGGACATGCTGATCGTCGCCGCAATCTCGCTGGTGTTCTACTTCTGGGGCGTGAATACCGGCTACCGGACCCAGTATCTCGACGAGCGTGAATCGCACGACGAGATCCTCGAGGGGGTCGGTGCCTGACGCGTGACCTGTCGCCGGATTCGGCGGCGGCAGCCAGCAGCGAAAAAAAGCCCGCCCGAGCAATGCTCGGGCGGGCTTTTTATTGGCGCTCGGCGGTTGCCGCGCGACGCTCAGGCGGCCGCGCTCGCGAACACGTAGTTCGTCATCGCGAGCACGCGCTGGTACGTGCCGAGCGACTGGATGCCAAGCTGGTAGTCGTCGTCCGCCGCGCCGAGCGCCGTGAACACCGGCAGCAGATGCTCGTCGGTCGGATGCATCAGCGCGGCATGCGGCGCCTGCCGACGGTAGTCGAGCAGCGCGTCGACGTCGCGCGCGGCCAGTTTCGCCTCGAACCAGTCGGTGAATTCCGCGACGCGCGGGTCCGCGTCTTCCGGTGCCGCACCGAAATCGGCGGCGCGCAGGTTGTGCGTGATCTGGCCGGAGCCGATCACCATCACGCCTTCGTCGCGCAGCGGTCGCAGCGCGCGGCCGAGCGCGAAGTGGTGCGCAGCATCCGCCCGCGGCTGGATCGACAGCTGTGCCACCGGCACGTCGGCTTCCGGGAACATCAGCAGCATCGGCACCCACGCGCCGTGGTCGAGGCCGTGCTCGGTCGTCGCGGTGGCGATGCCGGCTGCATTCAGCAGTCCGGCCGCGCGCTCGGCGACGTCGGGCGCGCCGGGCGCCGGGTAGCGGATGTCGTACAGCGCCTGCGGAAAACCGTAGAAGTCGTGGATCGTTTCAGGATGCGCGGCGACGCTGGCGACGGGACGCTGCGTGCCCCAATGCGCGGACAGCATCAGTACCGCGCGCGGGCGCGGCAATTCGGCGCCAAGGTGAGTGAACGCGCCGGACGGCAGCGTCGGGTCGATCGGCAGCGTCGGGGCGCCGTGGGACAGGTAGAGCGAAGGCAAGCGGTTCATGGTGGTGGCCTGCAAAGGGATTTGCCTGTGACTATAGGCGCGCACCGGGCATTGATAAATCCGTCGCGCGGAATTTGATTGAGTCGTATTGGTTGATAATCGGGCCGATTCCGCGAGCGCGAGAGCGGACGAGGGTTCGAGGTGGCCGAATCAGGCCGGAAGGCAGATGAATCGATGAAGATGCGCGAAGAACGGCGCGGAAGCGGCGAGCGGCTTACTGCGCCGGCCGGATGCCGGCCCACGGCGTCGTCATCGGTGCACTGAGCGCGAACAGGTCGAGCACGCGGGTGACGGTCTGGTCGACGAGTTCCTCGATCGTCTTCGGCATCGCGTAGAACGCGGGTAGCGGCGGGAAGACGATGCCGCCCATTTCGGTCACGGCGGTCATGTTGCGCAGATGCGCGAGGTTGAACGGCGTTTCGCGCACCATCAGCACGAGGCGGCGGCGCTCCTTCAACGTGACGTCGGCCGCGCGCGTGATCAGGTTGTCGGACAGCCCGTGCGCGACGCTCGCGAGCGTCTTCATCGAGCAGGGCGCGATCACCATCCCGTCGGTCGCGAACGACCCCGATGCGATCGTCGCGCCGACGTCGCGCACCGAGTGCACGACGTCCGCACGGCTTTCGACCTCGGCCTTCGATAGCTTCAGTTCGTGCTGGATGTTGAGCCAGCCGGCGTTCGAAATCAGCAGGTGCGTTTCGACGCCGCCGGCGGCGCGCAGCAGGTCGAGCAGCCGTACGCCGTAGATCGCGCCGGTGGCGCCGGTGATCGCGACGATCAGCCGGCGTGGCGGCGCGCTGGGAGATGCCATCGAAAAGGGGGCGGGGCGTATTACGCGGCGGCGAACAGTTGCTGCAGTTCGCCCGACTGGTACATCTCCATCATGATGTCCGAGCCGCCGATGAATTCGCCCTTCACGTAGAGCTGCGGGATGGTCGGCCAGTTCGAGAATTCCTTGATGCCCTGGCGGATCTCGTCGTCTTCGAGCACGTTGACCGTCTTGAACTGATCGACGCCGCAGGCCTTCAGCACCTGGATGGCGCGGCCCGAAAAGCCGCACATCGGGAATTGCGCGTTGCCCTTCATGAAGAGCACGACCTGGTTTTCGTCGACGATTTGCTTGATACGTTGTTGGGTGTCCATGACTGACCTTGCGTTTGCGGGGCGTTAGATCGAAATGATAGCGGATTTCAACCGGACGGGCCGGGCATCAGCCCGGCAGGCGGCCGCCTGTCGTGCGTTCGATTGCGGCCAGATCGGCGAGCGATTCGACCGCGACGAAGCCGTGCGATGCGAGTACGGCGCGCACGGCCTCGGCCTGGTCGTAACCGTGCTCGATCCAGAGCGTGCCGCCCGGTTTCAGGTAAGTGCCGGCGCCCGCGACGATCGTGCGGATCGCGCTGAGGCCGTCGGCATCGTCGGTGAGTGCGCCGCGCGGCTCGAAACGCAGGTCGCCCTGCGTGAGGTGCGGATCGTGCTGCGCGATGTACGGCGGATTGCTGACGATCGTGTCGAAGGCGAGCGCAGGATCGAGCGCCGCGTACCAGTCGCTCTGCAACCAGTGCAGCGGGCCGCCGGGGCGGTGCGCGTCCAGCAGCTTGCGTGCGTTGCGTTGCGCGACCTCGAGTGCGGCCGGCGAACGGTCGAGCGCCCACACGCGTGCATCGGGCCGCTCGGCGGCGATGGAGACGGCAATCGCGCCGCTGCCCGTGCCGAGATCGAGCACGGCCGGATGCGGCAGCCCGTCGATCGCATCGAGTGCGGCTTCGACGAGCAGTTCGGTTTCAGGGCGCGGGATCAGCACGTCGGGCGTCACGTCGAACGGCCGGCCGAAGAATTCGCGCATCCCGACGAGCTGCGCGACCGGCTCGCCGGCCATGCGGCGCGCCTCGAGCGTGCGGTAGCGTTCGACCGCGGCCGCGTCGAGCGGCGCGTCACCGCGCGTGATCAGTTGTGTGCGGGTCCAGCCAAGCGCGTGCGCGAGCAGCACGCGCGCATCGACCGCGTCGAGCGCGGACGCGCGCAGCAGTTCGTCGGCGGTCGTGTCGGGCATCGTGACCTCAGTCGGCGTCGCCGAGCGACGCGAGCAGTTCGGCCTGGTGCTCGCTGACCAGCGCGCTGATCAGTTCGTCGAGGTCGCCGTCCATGATCGCCTCGAGCCGGTACAGCGTCAGGTTGATCCGGTGGTCGGTCATCCGGCCCTGCGGGAAGTTGTACGTGCGGATCCGTTCCGAGCGGTCGCCGGAGCCGATCAGGCTCTTGCGCGTCGCGGCTTCCTTCGCGTGCTGCTCGTGATACTGCTTGTCCTTGATGCGCGCGGCGAGCACCTTCAGCGCACGATCCTTGTTCTTGTGCTGCGAACGGTCGTCCTGGCACTCGACGACGATCCCGGTCGGGATGTGCGTGACGCGCACCGCCGAGTCGGTCTTGTTGATGTGCTGGCCACCCGCGCCGGACGCACGGAACGTGTCGATCCGCAAGTCGGCCGGATTGATCTCGACCTCGCCGATTTCGTCGGCTTCCGGCATCACCGCGACCGTGCACGCGGACGTGTGGATGCGCCCTTGCGTCTCGGTTGCCGGCACGCGCTGCACGCGATGGCCGCCCGATTCGAACTTCAGGCGCGAATACGCGCCCTGGCCCGCGATCCGCACGATCACTTCCTTGTAGCCGCCGAGATCGGATGCGCTCTCCGACATCATTTCGACCTGCCAGCGCTGGCGTTCCGCGAAGCGCAGGTACATGCGCAGCAGGT
Source organism: Burkholderia sp. ZZQ-2 (assembly GCF_050768715.1). Classification (NCBI taxonomy): domain Bacteria; kingdom Pseudomonadati; phylum Pseudomonadota; class Betaproteobacteria; order Burkholderiales; family Burkholderiaceae; genus Burkholderia; species Burkholderia sp. ZZQ-2. The sequence goes on from NZ_LDVA01000312.1 coordinate 24,752, forward strand.
CGCCGGCGAACAGCGCGGATTCGTCGCCGCCCGTGCCCGCACGGATTTCGAGGAAGATGTTGCGGTCGTCGTTCGGATCCTTCGGCAGCAGCATCTTCTGCAGCTCGGTCTCGAGGCGGGTCATGCTCTCGCGCGCGCTGCGGATTTCGTCTTCCGCGAAGTCGCGCATCGACAGATCGCCGAGCAGCTCCTGCGCGGCCGTCTCGTCGCTGCGCGACTGGCGCCACAGCGCGTACTGTTCGACCACCGGGCCAAGTTCCGCATGTTCACGCGTCAGCTTGCGGTACTGGTCGAGGTCGGCCGTGACGTTTTCGCGGCTCAGCAGGTCGTTCAGTTCGGCCAGCCGTGTGGACAGCTGGTCGAGCTTGCGTTGCATGCTCGTCTTCATGGTGTGGAGCGGCGCTCCCGGGCAAGGGGTATTCGGAAAGGATAGGCCGGCGCGCGGCCGGCGGCAGGGCGATCGGCCGGCGCTAGTGGCCGGACTGGTCGTTCGAGCGCGGCGCGTGCTGGTAGAAGCCGCGCATCAGGTCGATCAGCGAATCGCGATCGGCGCCGTTCACGCGATTGAGCGCGCTCGTCGGGCCGTGGATCAGCTTGTTGGTCAGCGCCTGCGACAGCGCTTCGAGCACGGCGGCCGGATCGTCGCCGCGCGCGAGCAGCTTCTGCGCCTTGTCGACTTCGGCCCGGCGCAAGGCGTCGGCCTGCGTATGCATGTGACGGATCACCGGCACGACGCTGCGCGTGTCGAGCCACTGCATGAAATTCTGCACGCGCGTTTCGATGATCGCTTCGGCCTGCGCGACCGCAGCCTGGCGCGATGCGTTGCCTTCGCGCACGATCGCGCCGAGATCGTCGACGGTGTAGAGGAACACGTCCTTCAGCTTGCCGACTTCGGGCTCGATGTCGCGCGGCACCGCGAGGTCGACCATGAAGATCGGCCGGTGGCGGCGTGCTTTCACCGCGCGCTCGACTGCACCGAGGCCGATGATCGGCAGCGTCGACGCCGTGCACGACACGATGATGTCGAATTCGTGCATGCGGGTCGGCAGATCCGAGAGCGGCATCGCGCGGCCGCTGAAGCGTTCGGCAAGGCGCTGGCCGCGTTCGGCCGTGCGGTTCGCGACGACGAGTTCGCGCGGGCCTTGCGCGGCGAAGTGCGTCGCGCACAGCTCGATCATCTCGCCGGCGCCGATGAACAGCACGCGCTGATCGGACACTTTTTCGAAGATCCGCTGCGCGAGGCGTACCGCGGCGGCGGCCATCGACACCGACTGCGTGCCGATTTCGGTCGTGCCGCGCACTTCTTTCGCCACCGCGAACGTGCGCTGGAACAGCTGGTTCAGGTAGGTGCCGAGCGCGCCGGCTTCCGTCGCGGTGCGGACGGCATCCTTCATCTGGCCCAAAATCTGGGTTTCGCCCAGCACCATCGAATCGAGGCCGGATGCGACGCGGAACGCGTGCCGGACTGCTTCCGACTGCGGCAGCGCATAGACGTGCGGTGCGAGCTCGTCGACCGGAATCCGGTGATACTCCGACAGCCAGCGGACCGCGCCTTCGCGTGCGGCGCGATCATCGGTCGCGCAATACAGTTCGGTGCGGTTGCAGGTGGAGAGGATCGCCGCTTCGGGCGTATTGGGCGCCTGGGGGCCGAGAAACACGTTCTTGAACGTGACGAGAGCCGGCTTGATCTGCTCGAGCGGAAACGCCACGCGTTCGCGCAGGGCGACAGGCGCAGTGTGGTGATTGATTCCGATCGTGAGGAGTTGCATATCGAGGGCTATCGTTTAGCCCCATATTATAGCGTTTCAGCGATTTCCTCACTCGCGGCATACCGGGCATCGGCGTGGCGGGGCCGGGAATTTGGGGGCTCGATCGGCACGCGGTCGAGCTGATAGCCATAGCCGTAGAGCGGCAGCAGCCGGTAGCCGCGCTCCGGAAGCAGGTGCAGCTTGCTGCGCAGCCGGGACGCGTGGGTATCGAGCGTGCGCGACTTCATGTCGCGGCGGCGTGCCCACACCGTTTCGAGGATATGGGCGCGCGACACGGGCCGCGACAGATTCGCGAACAGCAACTGCGCAAAACGGAACTCCTTCGGCGTGAGTGAAACGATTGCGTTGTCGAAGCGAACGAGGCAGTGCGTGGCGTCGAAGGCGTATTCGCCATACATTTCGCGCGAGCGGGCCGGCGGCCGGCGCACGCCGGCGCGCCGGCTCACCGCGTTGACGCGCGCGAGCAGCTCGGGCCCGCTCACCGGGCGCACGAGGCAATCGTCGGCGCCCGCGTGCAGGCACGATACGATTTGGCTTTCGCGCGGCATTTGCATCACGGCGATCGCCGGCAGTCCGGGCAGGACCGTCTGCGCACGCGGAATGACTTCCTCGGCCGGCTGGTCGCCGGCCCAGTGGCCGGTGATCAGCATGTCGCAGGTATTGGCGGCGAGCCACTCGAAGAACGCCGTACTGGACGGAAACGCGTGGCACACATGACCGCCCGCAAAGAGCAGGCGGTTCAGGAGCGCGGCATGGCGCGCGTCCGGATCGATCAGAGCGATTCGCATGAGAATTTCTTCAATACGGCAGCCGGTGCGCGCTTGCCATAACGTCGAGTCGGCCCCTACACTCGAATGTTCGCGGCACCCGGCTGGTCTCGGGTTCGATGGATGAATCGATGCTAGCCGCTGGCAACGTTCACGCCTATGGGACGAATCCGAATTTATGGAAGGCGTCGAATGAACTGGTTTGGAATCCTTGTCCTGGGAGCGGCCGTCGGGCTGTTCGGCCGATGGCTGCATCCGATGCGGCGCACGGGCCGGCCGGCGTGGTGGATCGCGGTGCTCGCCGGTATCGTCGGCGCGGCTGCGGCCCGCATGGCCGGCAATCTCTCTGGACTGTTTTACGATGGCGAGACGCTCGAATGGCCGGTCTGCACCGGCGTCGCGTTCCTCGCAGTAGCCGTGACGGTTGCGCTGTCGGCCCGTCGCTGAATGCTCTCAGGTGAAATCATGAATGCCCGTCTTCCCGAAGTCTCGCCGGTGCCGGCCCGTCTCGCGCTGCTGCGTGGCGCGATGGCCCGCGAGAACCTGGCCGCCTATCTCGTGCCGTCCGCCGATCCCCACCTGTCCGAATATCTGCCGGAGCGCTGGCAGGCCCGCCGCTGGCTGTCCGGCTTCACGGGCTCGGTCGGCACGCTGGTCGTGACCGCGGATTTCGCGGGGCTGTGGGTCGACAGCCGCTACTGGGTGCAGGCCGACGCCGAACTGGCCGGCACGGGCGTGCAACTGATGAAGATGACGGGCGGGCAGCAGAGCGCGCCGCACGTCGACTGGCTCGCGCAGAACGTGGCGGCGGGTGCGACGGTCGGCGTCGATGGCGCGGTGCTCGGCGTCGCGGCCGCACGCGGGCTGACGGCCGCGCTGAACGCGCGCGGCATCGCGCTGCGCACCGACCTCGACCTGCTCGACGCGATCTGGCCCGAGCGGCCGGGGCTGCCCGGCGACGCGGTGTTCGAGCACGCGGCGCCGCAGGCCGACACGACGCGCGCGAGCAAGCTGGCCGAAGTGCGCCGCGCGATGCGTGCGCAGGGCGCGCAGTGGCATTTCGTCTCGACGCTCGACGACCTCGCATGGCTGTTCAACCTGCGCGGCGCCGACGTCAACTTCAATCCCGTATTCGTTGCGCACGCAATGATCGGCGCCGATCGCGCGACGCTGTTCGTCGCCGACGGCAAGGTGTCGCCGGCACTGGCCGCGTCGCTCGCGCAGGACGGCGTCGACGTCCGCGCCTACGACGCCGCGCGCGCCGCGCTCGCGGCACTGCCCGACGGCGCGACGCTGCTGATCGACCCGCGCCGCGTGACGTTCGGCACGCTCGAGGCCGTGCCGGCCGGCGTGAAGCTCGTCGAGGCCGTGAATCCGTCGACGTTCGCGAAGTCGCGCAAGACATCCACCGAGATCGAGCACGTGCGCGTGACGATGGAGCACGACGGCGCCGCGCTCGCGGAATTCTTCTCCTGGTTCGAACAGGCCGTGAACCGCGAGACGATCACCGAACTGACGATCGACGAGAAGCTCACTGCCGCGCGCGCGCGACGCCCCGGCTACGTGTCGCCGAGCTTCGCGACGATCGCGGGCTTCAACGCGAACGGCGCGATGCCGCATTACCGCGCGACGCCGGAGTCGCACGCGACGATCGCCGGCGACGGGCTGCTGCTGATCGATTCGGGCGGCCAGTACGTGACGGGTACGACCGACATCACGCGCGTCGTGCCGGTCGGCACCGTCAGCGACCTGCAGCGGCGCGATTTCACGATCGTGCTGAAATCGATGATGGCGCTGTCGCGAGCCCGATTCCCGCGCGGCATCCGCTCGCCGATGCTCGACGCGATCGCGCGCGCACCGATGTGGGCGGCCGGGCTCGACTATGGGCACGGCACGGGGCACGGCGTCGGCTACTTCCTGAACGTGCACGAAGGCCCGCAGGTGATCTCGCACTACGCGCCGGCCGAGCCGTATACGGCGATGGAAGAGGGCATGATCACGTCGATCGAGCCGGGCGTGTACCGTCCCGGCCAGTGGGGCATCCGGATCGAGAACCTGGTCGTGAACCGCGCGGCCGGGCAGACCGAGTTCGGCGATTTCCTCGCGTTCGAGACGCTGACGCTGTGCCCGATCGACACGCGCTGCGTGCTGATCGAGATGCTGCATGAAGAAGAACGCGCGTGGCTGAACGCGTATCACGCAACGGTGCGCGAGCGCGTCGGCCGCCATCTGAGCGGCGATGCCAAGTCGTGGCTCGACGCGCGCACGCAGCCGATCTGACGCCACGCAGGAAAGCGGCCGGGCGCCGGCCGAACAACAACAGCGAGGGCGACGATGGCGGACACGGCAGTGATCGTGGTCGACATGCAACGCGGGCTGGTGGAGCGGGCAACGCCCGCGTACCGGCTCGATGACGTGGTGTCGGGCATCAACCGGTTGACGGCGGCGGCGCGTGCGGCGAACGCGCCCGTGTGCTTCGTGCAGCACGACGGCGACGCGGACGACGACGTCGTGCCCGGCACGCCGGGCTGGGAACTGCACGCGGGGCTGGTCGTCGGGAACGATGACTGGCGGGTGCGCAAGCAGATGAGCGATTCGTTTCACGATACGCCGCTCGCGGCGCAACTCGAGCGCCACGGCATCCGTTCGGTGCTGATCTGCGGTTATGCGACCGAGTTCTGCGTCGATTCGGCCGCGCGCCGCGCAGCGCTGCTCGGCTACCGGACGACCGTCGTGTCCGACCTGCACACCACGAACGAGCGCACGCACCTGTCGGCCGCGCAGATCGTCGCGCATCATCACTTCGTATGGGAAAACAATTCGCTGTCGGGCAACCCGGTGATGCCGCGCCCGCTCGCGGACGTCCTTGCGACGGAGTTCGCATGACGATCAAGGCCGTGGTGTTCGATTTCGGCGGCGTGCTGATCGACTGGAGCCCCGAGTACCTTTACCGGGAACTGATTCCCGACGACACCGAGCGTCGCTGGTTCTTCACGCATGTCTGCACGATGGACTGGGTGGTCCGCCAGGACGGCGGGCAGACGATCGAAGAGGGGACGGCCGAGCTTGTCGCGAAGTTTCCGGCGCACGAGGGGCTGATCCGCGCGTTCTATGCGCGCTGGCACGAGATGATCGGCGGCGTGCTCGACGAAGGCGCCGCGCTCGTCGACCGGCTCGACGCGCAGGGGATGCCGCTGTTCGGGCTGACGAACTGGTCGGCGCAGACGTTTCCGTATGCGTGGGACAACTTCCCGGTGCTGCGGCGTTTCAGGGACATCGTCGTGTCGGGCCGTGTGAAGCTCGTGAAACCCGATCCGGCGATCTACCGCGAGATGCATGCGCGGATCGAGCCGCACTTGCCGGGCATCGCGCCGCACGAACTCGTGTTCATCGACGACAACGCGAAGAACGCCGCGGCCGCGGCGGCGCTCGGCTGGCACGGCATTCATCACACGAGTGCGGCCGCGACCGAGGCACGGCTGCGTGAACTGGGCGCGCTGGCGTAAACGGCAAGCCGTCAGCCAGCCGCCGGATAAAAAAACGGGCCAGCGGCCCGTTTTTTGTTGTTCCGCTTCCGGAGCGACCAGCCTCGGTGCCCGTTCCTGCGTTACCGCAGTGCCGGGCGCCCGGGCCGCGCCGCTTAGCGGCTGATCGGCTTGTAGCGCAGGCGCTTCGGCTTCGCGGCTTCCTCGCCGAGGCGCGCACGCTTGTCGGCTTCGTATTCCTGATAGTTGCCGTCGAAGAACGTGACCTGCGAATCGCCTTCGAATGCGAGGATGTGCGTCGCGATCCGGTCGAGGAACCAACGATCGTGCGAGATCACCATCACCGAGCCCGCGAATTCGAGCAGCGCGTCTTCCAGCGCGCGCAGCGTTTCGACGTCGAGGTCGTTCGACGGTTCGTCCAGCAGCAGCACGTTGCCGCCCGAGATCAGCGTCTTCGCGAGGTGCAGGCGGCCGCGTTCGCCGCCGGACAAGTTGCCGACGATCTTCTGCTGGTCGCCGCCCTTGAAGTTGAAGCGGCCGATGTACGCGCGCGACGGCGTTTCGTACTTGCCCACCGTCAGCACGTCGGCGCCGCCCGAGATTTCCTCGAACACCGTCTTCGTGCCGTCGAGCGCGTCGCGGCTCTGGTCGACGTACGCGAGCTTCACGGTCGGCCCCATCACGACTTCGCCCGAATCCGGCTGCTCCTTGCCCGTCAGCATCCGGAACAGCGTCGACTTGCCGGCGCCGTTCGGGCCGATGATGCCGACGATCGCGCCGGCCGGGATCTTCAGGTTCAGGTTGTCGATCAGCAGACGGTCGCCGAACGCCTTGCTGACGTTCTTGAACTCGATCACTTCATTGCCGAGGCGATCGCCGACCGGGATGAAGATTTCCTGCGTCTCGTTGCGCTTCTGGTATTCCTGGCTGTTCAGCTCCTCGAAGCGCGCGATACGTGCCTTCGACTTCGCCTGCCGGCCCTTCGGGTTCTGGCGCACCCACTCCAGTTCCTTCTTGATCGCCTTCTGGCGCGCCGATTCCGACGCTTCTTCCTGCTTCAGGCGCTCTTCCTTCTGGTCGAGCCAGCTGCTGTAGTTGCCCTTCCACGGAATGCCGTGGCCGCGGTCGAGTTCGAGAATCCACTCGGCCGCGTTGTCGAGGAAGTAGCGATCGTGGGTGACCGCGACGACGGTGCCCGGGAAGCGCACCAGGAACTGCTCGAGCCAGTCGACCGATTCCGCGTCGAGGTGGTTGGTCGGTTCGTCGAGCAGCAGCATGTCGGGTTTTTCGAGCAGCAGCTTGCACAGCGCGACGCGGCGCTTCTCACCGCCTGAAAGATGCTCGATCTTTGCGTCCCATGACGGCAGGCGCAGTGCGTCGGCGGCCACTTCGAGCTGCTGCTCGGGGCTGCCGCCGTCGCTCGACGCGAGGATCGCTTCGTACTTCGCCTGCTCGGCCGCGAGCGCGTCGAAGTCGGCGTCCGGCTCCGCGTACGCCGCGTAGATTTCCTCGAGCTTCTTGTTGGCCTGGAACAGGTCGCCGAGGCCTTCCTCGACGGCTTCGCGCACCGTCTTCGTCGGGTCGAGCTGCGGCTCCTGCGGCAGATAGCCGATGTTCAGGTTCGGCATCGGCGTCGCTTCGCCTTCGATGTCCTTGTCGACGCCCGCCATGATGCGGATCAGCGTCGACTTGCCCGAGCCGTTCAGGCCGAGCACGCCGATCTTCGCGCCGGGAAAGAACGACAGCGAGATGTCCTTCAGGATCTGGCGCTTGGGCGGCACGATCTTGCCGACCCGGTTCATCGTGAAAACGTATTGGGCCATTTGGGTGTGAAAGTCAGAAATGGTTGAGACTGCCGCGCAGCGCGCGGGCGTGGCGGCGTCGGGTGATTCGGTACGGAGCGTGCCGCGCACGGCGCGGCGGCGTCGCCGCGTGTCGGCGGCGCGAGCGGCTATTGTACTTCGCCGCCGGCCGCCGCTGGCGCGACACCTGGCCTTTTGGCCGGGGCTGCGCTCACAGCCACGCGGCGACGCCGCCGTGCCCCGAGCACGTGCCGCGCCGATGGCGGCTGAAGCTGTAGGTGCCGTCGCGGCAGCGCGCGCTCGCGCCTTCGGGCACGCGGCCCGATTTCGAATGCGCGGGTGCGTGCACGGTTTCGCCGTCGCGGTTGCGATACGTGTCGTGACGGTCGAGATCGGCTTCGTTGCCGTAGCCGGGCGGTGCGCGGTACGCGTGTGCGGGTTGGGGCAACGCGGCGCAGGCGACGAAGAAGACGGCGGACAGTGCCGCGATGCGTGTCGTGCGGCAGAACAGGGCAGGCATGGTCTCTCCCGGTCGGCTTGTTGTTATCGATGTCGGGCGGATGGCCCGCGCCGCATGTTAGCGGATCGGCGCCCGACCGGTGCCGGCGCGGCGGCGTGACGCTACGCCGCGCCCGACATCGAGGCCGCGCCGTCGGCCTGCGCGGCCTCGAGGATCCACCGGCGAAAAGCGGCGACCTTCGGCCGCTCGGCGTGATGCGGCGGATAGACGAGGTAGTACGCGAAATCGTCGAGCCACGCGACGTCGGCAAGCTGCACGAGCCGGCCGCTTGCCAGCTCGCCGCGCACCATCGCGGCCGGCAGCAGCCCGGCGCCCTGACCGGCGACGATCGCCTGCAGCAACAGGCCCGAGTCGTCGAACGCGGGGCCGCGCGGCGGCCCGATATCGTCGATCCGCTGCGCGCCGAACCAGATGTGCCAGCCCTTGCGCTCGGCGTCATGCAGCTGCGGCCAGCCGACCAGATCGGCGGGCGTCGCCGGCATGCCGAGCCGCGCGACAAGGTCGGGCGACGCGAGCGCGACGATCTCCACCGTCAGCAGGCGCTCGCTGCACAGGCCGATGTAGCGCCCGAGGCCATGCCGGATTGCAACGTCGACGCCGTCGCGCGAAAAATCCGCGAGTGCGTGGCTCGTGACGACCTGCAGGTCGACGTCAGGGCACGCGTGCCGGAATTGCGCGAGGCGCGGGACGAGCCACGCGGATGCGAAGAACGGGGTGACGCTCACCGTCAGCACGCCGCTGTCGGCGGCGCCCGACACGCGCTGCGACGCGTCGGCGATCTGCCGGAACGCATTGCGCACCGGCGGCAGGTAGTCGCGACCGGCGGCCGTCAGCAGGATGCCGCGGTTGACGCGCTCGAACAGCTGCACGCCGAGGTGCGTCTCGAGCGTGCGGATCATCTGGCTCACCGCGCCGGGCGTGACCGACAGCTCCTCGGCCGCCGATTTCACCGACAGGTGGCGGGCGGCTGCTTCGAATGCACGCAGCGCGTTGAGCGGCGGCAGGCGGGAACGATTCATTGAGTTTTTCTAAAGCGAATGGCCGATGAAATATCGTTTGAGGCGGCGCGTGTGCGCGAGTACCGTTGTCGCATCCGATTGCGTGCTTGGGGGCTGCATTGCAGCGACCAATGCGATCAACATAGTTCAACTATATCCACGAGGCAAACCGGACGCCGTGACGTGTCCGGCTGGACCTGAGAGGAGCATCGTCATGAACCGCCCGGGCGCATCGCGCCATTTCTACGGCTGGTACGTGGTCGCGGCCGCGTTTGCCGTCACGTTCGTCGGGTTCGGCAGCGCCTATACGTTCAGTGCGTTCGTCGAGTCGCTGCAGCGGGACTTCGCCGCGTCGCGCGGCCAGATCTCGCTCGTGTTCTCGCTCGCCGGCTTCCTGTATTTCGGTTTCGGCATCGTCAGCGGGCCGCTGGCCGACCGCTTCGGCTCGCGGCGGCTCGCCGTCGCCGGGATGCTGCTGACGGGCGCCGGGCTCGCGGCTGCCGGCGCCGCGCACACGCTGCTGCAGGTCTATGTCGCGTATGGGCTTGGTGTCGGTTTCGGCGTCGGCTGCGCATACGTACCGGCGGTCGGCGCCGTGCAGCGCTGGTTCGTGCGCCGGCGCGGCTTCGCATCGGGGCTCGCGGTCGCGGGGATCGGTGTCGGCACGCTGGTGATGCCGCCGCTCGCGTCCACGCTGATCGCGCAGGTCGGCTGGCGCGGCGCGTATTTCACGCTGGCCGTGATCGCGGTCGTGATCGGCGCGGGGATGTCGCTGCTGATCGAGAACGACCCGCGCGGGCGGGGGCTGCTGCCGGACGGGGAGGCTGCGCATGAGCCCGGCGGCGGGGCGCAAGTCGCCGGGCGCGGTGCGGGGGCCTCGGTGTCCGGTGCCGCCGCGGGGCGTCAGCCGGTCGCCGCTTCGGCGCCTGCCGGCGCGACGGTGCGCGAAGCCGTCATGTCGCGGCCGTTCGCGAGCCTGTACGCCGCATGCCTCGCCTGCTCGTTCGGCGTGTTCGTCCCGTTCGTTCACCTCGTGCCGTACGCGCTCGATCATGGTGTCGCGCCGTCGACGGCCGTGCTGCTGCTCGGCGCGATCGGCATCGGCAGCACGGCCGGCCGCTTCTTCCTCGGCGGCCTCGCCGACCGCTTCGGCCGCCGTGCGTCGCTGCTCGCGATGTTCGCGGGCATGGCCGTCGCGCTCGTCGCGTGGGCCGGTGCCGACACCGTTGCGACGCTTGCCGCGTTCGCGCTCGTGTTCGGCGTGTTCTACGGCGGCTGGGTCGCCGTGCTGCCGGCGGTCGTGATGGACTACTTCGGCGGGCGCAACGTGAGCGGGATCATCGGCGTGCTTTATACGAGCGTCGCATTCGGCACGCTGATCGGGCCGGCCGCGGCCGGTTTCATCTACGACGCGGGCGGCGGCTATCTCGTGCCGATCCTGGCCAGCGCCGCCGCGAATGCGATCGCCTTCGCGATCGTCGCGACGACGGGGCGAGCGCCGGTGGCCGCACGTGCGGCGCGCGGATAGGCGCACGTCCCGCGGATAGGCGCACGTCCCGCGGCGTGCCTTCGCGAATTCCGGTAGGGTGGCCGGATCGTGAACCGAAGAAGTGCAGCCGGGAGGCCTCATGACATTCGACGAAGTCCGCCAGATCGCGCTGGCATGGCGCGGCGTCGAGGAAGGTACGTCGTACGGCACGCCTGCGCTCAAGGTGAGGGGCAAGATGCTCGCGCGTCTGCGCGAGGACGGCGACACGCTCGTCGTGAAAGGTGTCGGCCCCGACGAGCGCGCGTGGCTGATCGAATCGGAACCGGACGTGTATTACGTGACGGATCACTACGTCGGCTGGCCGATCGTGCTGGTGCGGCTGTCGGCGGCCCGTCCGGACGCCGTGAAAAAACTGCTTCTGCGAGAATGGCAGGCCGTCGTCCCCACCAAATGGCGCGACGAGAGGGTGCACGGCGCGAACTGACACGCCGGTTGCGGCCCGCTGCCCGGCGTCGCCGGGCGCTTTCGGCGCGGCTCGCGCGCCGGCACGAACGGGTACAAGCGTTGCATCGATCGACGTCGATGCAACGAGTGGTTCCATCGAAATTCTTCAATTGGTTCTTAGTGAAGAACCGTTTGGTGCTTACACTCCTTCGCTTCGAAGGCAGCTGACGAAAGCCGACGGAAACGGCGCACGCGATGCGTCGGCGCACCGCGCGCCGCATCGCACCCGCAGCTTCGCAGACTGCGCGGCGCGCCGATCCGAACGGTCCCATCCGGCCGCATGCCCGCGTGCGATGCACGCGCGCTCGCAGCCGGATTCAAGAACGACAACTCCCCCTGCTGCCTTCACGCGACACCCGGCCATACCGGAACCGTTTTTTGGAGAGAGACAGATGAGTGGAAGCAACACAGGCCTCGGTACGGGCCTGAAGCAGCGGCACGTGACGATGATGTCGATTGCCGGCGTGATCGGCGCGGGCCTGTTCGTCGGCTCCGGCCACGCGATCGCGGAAGCCGGCCCGGCGTCGATCCTCGCGTATGCGATCGCGGGCGTGCTGGTCGTGCTGGTGATGCGCATGCTTGGCGAGATGGCCGTCGCGCATCCGGACAGCGGTTCGTTCTCCACCTATGCCGATCGCGCGATCGGCCACTGGGCCGGTTTCTCGATCGGCTGGCTGTACTGGTGGTTCTGGGTGCTCGTGATCCCGATCGAGGCGACCGCCGCCGCGACCATCCTCAATGCATGGTTCCCCGGCGTTGCAACCTGGGTCTTCGCGCTCGGCATCACGCTGGTGCTGACGGTGACCAACCTCTTCTCGGTCAAGAACTACGGCGAATTCGAATTCTGGTTCGCGCTGATCAAGGTCGTCGCGATCGTCGTGTTCCTGTGCATCGGCGGCGCGGCGATCGTCGGCATCATTCCCGCCCCTGCGGTGTCGGGCGTATCGAACCTGTTCGCGCATGGCGGCTTCATGCCGCACGGTGCCGGTGCGGTGCTCGCGGCGATGCTGACGACGATGTTCTCGTTCCTCGGCACGGAGATCGTGACGATCGCGGCCGCCGAATCGGACAACCCGCAACGCCAGATCGTGCGCGCAACCAACTCGGTGATCTGGCGCATCACGCTGTTCTATCTCGGCTCGATCCTGATCGTCGCGGCCATCGTGCCGTGGAACGATCCGCTGCTGCCGAAGCACGGTTCGTATCAGCGCGCGATGGAGCTGATCGGCATCCCGAACGCGAAGGCGATCATCGACGTGATCGTGCTCGTGTCGGTCGCGAGCTGCCTGAATTCGGCGCTGTACACCGCGTCGCGGATGCTGTTCTCGCTGTCGAAGCGCAAGGACGCGCCCGCGTTTCTGCACCGCACGGATTCGACCGGCACGCCGCGCGCGGCCGTACTCGCATCGACCGCATTCGGCTTCCTGACCGTGATCGCGAACTACCTGATGCCGGAACAGGTGTTCGGCTTCCTGCTCGCGACGTCGGGCGCGATCGCGCTGCTCGTGTATCTCGTGATCGCGATCTCGCAGCTGCGGATGCGCAAGACGCTCGAAGCGACCGGCGCCGACCTGACGCTGCGGATGTGGCTGTTCCCCTGGCTCACGTGGCTGGTGATCCTGTTCATCTGCGGCACGCTGACCGTGATGCTCGTGAGTGAGGATCACAGGATGGAAGTGGGCGCGACGGCCGTGCTGGCGCTGATCGTGCTGCTGGCATCGTGGCTGAACAAGCGCGGCCGCGATGCGCAGGCGAGCGCGGGGCGGCGAGTGTCGGCGATGTGATGCCGTGACGAAGCGGCGGCGGACGCACGGTGTTCGCCGCCGGCTGGCGGAGCGTCCCGCAATGAAAAATGGCCCGACGGCGCTTGCCGTCGGGCCATTCGTTTTTCGTGCCGGGCACGCGTTGCGCGATGCCGTGTGATTCACACGGCATCGGCCGATGCAAGGGTCAGACGTTGAACAGGAAGTTCATCACGTCGCCGTCGTGCACGACATATTCCTTCCCTTCGGCGCGCATCTTGCCGGCTTCCTTCGCGCCTTGCTCGCCCTTGTACGTGATGAAGTCGTCGAACGCGATCGTCTGCGCGCGGATGAAGCCGCGCTCGAAGTCGGTGTGGATCACGCCGGCCGCCTGCGGTGCCGTGTCGCCGATATGGATCGTCCACGCGCGCACTTCCTTCACGCCCGCGGTGAAGTAGGTCTGCAGGCCGAGCAGCTTGAAGCCCGCGCGAATCACGCGGTCGAGGCCCGGCTCTTCCATGCCCATGTCGGCGAGGAATGCTTCCTTGTCGGCATCGTCGAGATCGGCGATTTCCGCCTCGATCGCCGCGCACACGGCGACCACCGGCGCATTTTCGCTTTCCGCGTACTTGCGCACGGCATCCAGGTGCGGGTTGTTCTCGAAACCGTCGTCCTTCACGTTGGCCACGTACATGGCCGGCTTCGCGGTGATCAGGCAGAACGGCTTGAGCAGCGCCTCTTCGTCGTCCGACAGCGCGAGACCGCGCACGGCCTTGCCCTGGTCGAGCTGCGCGCGCACCTTCTCGAGCACCGCGACGAGCTTCGCCGCTTCCTTGTCGTTGCCCGACTTCGCGGCCTTCGAATAGCGCGTGAGCGCCTTCTCGACGGTGCCGAGGTCGGCGAGCGCGAGTTCGGTATTGATCACTTCGATGTCGTCGATCGGGCTGACCTTGCCGGCGACGTGAATGACGTTCTCGTCCTCGAAGCAACGCACGACGTGCGTGATTGCATCTGTTTCGCGAATGTTGGCGAGGAACTGGTTGCCGAGGCCTTCACCCTTGCTCGCGCCCGCGACGAGGCCCGCGATGTCGACGAACTCGACGACGGCCGGCACGACACGCTCCGGCTTGACGATCTCGGAGAGCGCCTTCAGGCGCGTATCGGGCACTTCGACGATGCCGACGTTCGGCTCGATCGTGCAGAACGGGTAGTTCTCGGCGGCGATGCCGGCCTTGGTCAGCGCATTGAACAGGGTGGACTTGCCGACGTTGGGCAAGCCGACGATGCCGCATTTGAGACTCATGGAATCCTTCGGACGGGTAAGGCGGCGCGGCCGGACAGGGCACGGCGGCGCGGGAAAAAAGGGCGGCCGGCGCTTGGGGCGCGGCGGGCCGACGGTCAAAGACGCTATTGTACCGTGCCGACGCCCCGGATTCCGGGGTTGCGCCGAACGGCCGATGCGGCAGGCCGCCGCGCTGCATCGGCCGCCTGCGATTCTGCTGATTTCCCGCAAAGTCCGGCCGCGTAAGGGTTTGGCCCCGCGGCTATAATGCCCGCCATGACTGCCCACCACTCCTTCGACGTCGCCGTGGTCGGCGGCGGGCTCGTCGGCAAGACTGCCGCGCTCGCGCTGACCCAGTCCGGCTACAAGACTGCCTTGCTCGCCCAGCCGGCCGCGCCGCGCCCCGCCGATCTCGTATTCGACACGCGCGTCTACGCGCTGTCTTCCAGTTCGCAGGCGTTGCTCGAGCGGCTGCGGGTCTGGCAGGCGCTCGACCATGGCCGCCTCGCACCGGTCTACGACATGCGCGTGTACGGCGATGCGCACGCGGAACTGCATTTCTCCGCGTACCAGGCATCCGTGCCGCAGCTCGCGTGGATCGCCGAATCGTCGCTGGTCGAGGCGTCGCTCGACGCCGCGCTGCGGTTCCAGCCGAACCTCACGTGGTTCGAGGCGCGCGCGCAGGGCTTCGACGTACACGACGACGCAGCCGTGCTCACGCTGTCGTCGGGGCAGGTGCTGGAAGCGGATCTCGTCGTCGGCGCGGACGGCGCGCATTCGTGGGTGCGCTCGCAAATGGGGGCCAAAGTCGAGCGGCGCGACTACCGGCAAACCGGAGTCGTCGCGAACTTCAAGGCGTCGCTGCCGCATCGCGAGACGGCCTACCAGTGGTTCCACGAAGGCGAGATCGTCGCGCTGCTGCCGCTGCCGGACGGCCATGTGTCGCTCGTCTGGTCCGCGCACACCGCGCATGCGGACGAATTGCTCGCACTCGATCCGGCGCAGCTCGCGGCCGAGGTCGAGCGCGTGTCTCATGGCCAGGTCGGCACGCTCGACTGCGTGACGCCGGCCGCCGGCTTCCCGCTGGCGCTGCAGACGGTCGACAAGCTGATCGCGCCGCGCGTCGCGCTCGTCGGCGATGCCGCGCACCTGATCCACCCGCTCGCGGGACAGGGGATGAACCTCGGCCTGCGCGATGTGGCGGCGCTTGCCGACGCGATCGCCGGCAAGGAAAGCTTCCGCAACCTCGGTGATACGGTGCTGCTGCGCCGCTACGAGCGTTCGCGCCGCGAGGACATCCGCGCGCTGATGGTCGCAACCGACGGCCTGCAGCGGCTGTTCGCGGTGCCGGGCTCGCTCGCGAAGGCCGTGCGCAATGCGGGCATGGCCTTCGTCGGTGCGCAGCCGCTCGTGAAGCGCTGGCTCGTGTCGGCTGCGCTCGGCTGATCGAACCTTCGGCCGCTTCGCCGGTCGGACACGGTTCCGTTACGGCGTACACTGTGCCGTGAACACCGATTGAGCTGAAGGAAGATTTCGATGAAAAAAACGATCCGCATCGCGTCGCTGGCGCTGGCCGTCACGATGGCGACGCTTGGCTGCACCGCGCAGGCCGACCAGACCACCGACAAGCTGAAAGCCACGCTGCAGGCCCGCCTCGGCAACGATGCGCCGATCAAGAGCGTGTCGAAATCGCCGGTCGCGGGCCTGTACGAAGTGAACCTCGGCTCACAGATCATCTATAGCGATGCGGCGGGCGACTACGTGCTGCTCGGCGATCTCGTCGACACCAAGACGCACAAGAACCTGACCGACGCCCGCCTGTCCGAAATCAACAAGATCGACTTCGCGAGCCTGCCGTTCGCGAATGCGATCAAGGTCGTCAAGGGCAACGGCGCTCGCAAGATCGCGGTGTTCTCCGATCCGAACTGCCCGTACTGCAAGAAGCTCGAGACGACGCTGCAGTCGGTCGACAACGTCACCGTCTACACGTTCCTGTACCCGGTGCTGTCGCCGGATTCGACCGCGAAGTCGAAGGCGATCTGGTGTGCGGCCGATCGCGCGAAAACGTGGGAGAGCTGGATGCTCGACCATCGCGCACCGACCGGCGCCGGTACCTGCGATACCGCCGCACTCGACAAGAACCTCGCGCTCGGCCGCGGGATGAACGTCACGGGCACGCCGACGATCTTCCTGCCGGACGGCCGCCGCCTGCCGGGCGCCGTATCGGCCGACCAGCTCAACCAGGCGCTCGCGTCGAGCAAGTAACCGACCACCCGCCGGGCCGCATGGCCCGGCCAGCGAGGGGCGCCCGCGTGACCTGCCGGCGCCTCTCTTCGTTTCCGCCGCCGTATTCGACCGTCCGATTGCCACGATGACCCAGCCGATCCGCTATTCGATTGTCCCGAAAGATCTTGCCGCGCACCTGTTCGAAGTGTCGGTGACGGTCACCGATCCCGACCCCGAAGGCCAGCGCTTTTCGCTGCCGGTGTGGATTCCGGGCAGCTACCTCGTGCGCGAGTTTGCGCGCAACATCGTGACGCTCGGCGCATTCAACGACGCGGGCCGCAAGGTGCGGATCGCAAAGACCGACAAGCACACGTGGCAGGCCGCACCCGTGAACGGCACGCTGACCCTGCGCTACGACGTGTACGCATGGGACCTGTCGGTGCGCTCCGCGTATCTCGACGAATCGGGCGGCTTCTTCAATGCGACGGCCGTGTTCCTGAGCGTCGCCGGCCGCGAGGACGCGCCGTGTGAAGTCGACATCGGGAAGCCGGCCGGCGCGGCGTTCCGCGCGTGGCGCGTCGGCACCGCGTTGCCCGAGGCGCGCGGCACGAAGCGCTACGGGTTCGGCGCGTACCGCGCGTCGAACTACGACGAGCTTTCCGACCATCCGGTGACGATCGGCGAATTCGCGCTGGCGACGTTCGACGCGCACGGCGTGCCGCACGACATCGTGATCGCGGGGCGTGTGACGCAGCTCGACGTGGAGCGCCTGCGCACCGACCTGAAGCGCGTGTGCGAAGCACAGATCGCGCTGTTCGAGCCGAAATCGAAGAAGGCGCCGATGGACCGCTACGTGTTCATGACGCTTGCGGTCAGCGACGGTTACGGCGGTCTCGAGCATCGCGCGTCGACCGCGCTGATCTGCAACCGCACCGACCTGCCGGTGAAGGGGCGACCCGAAACGACGGAAGGCTATCGCACGTACCTCGGTCTCTGCAGTCACGAGTACTTCCATACCTGGAACGTGAAGCGCATCAAGCCGGCGGCGTTCGTGCCGTACGACCTGACGCGCGAGAATTACACGTCGCTGCTGTGGCTGTTCGAAGGCTTCACGTCGTATTACGACGACCTGATGCTGGTGCGCAGCGGGCTGATGTCGCAGGACGAATATTTCGCGGCGCTCGGCCGCACGGTCGGCGGCGTGCTGCGCGGCACGGGCCGGCTCAAGCAAAGCGTCGCGGAAAGCTCGTTCGACGCGTGGATCAAGTACTACCGCCAGGACGAGAACGCGACCAACGCGATCGTCAGCTATTACACGAAGGGTTCGCTGGTCGCGCTCGCGTTCGATCTCGCGATCCGCGCGCAGACGCGCAACCGGAAGTCGCTCGACGACGTGATGCGCCTGCTGTGGCAGCGCTACGGCCGCGATTTCTACCGCGGCAAGCAGGCGGGCGTCGAGGAAAACGAAGTCGAGACGCTGATCGAGGAAGCGACGGGCGTCGCGCTCGGCCGCCTGTTCACCGATGCCGTGCACGGCACGCGCGACCTGCCGCTCGCCGAGCTGCTCGCACCGTTCGGCGTGACGCTCACGCCGGATGTCGCGAACGGCGCGGCCGCAAAGCCGACGATCGGCGCACGCCTGCGCGGCGGGGCGGACTGCACGTTCGCGGCGGTCTACGAAGGCGGCGCCGCGCATCGCGCGGGGCTGTCGGCCGGCGATACGCTGATCGCGGTCGACGGGCTGCGCGTCACGGGCACCAACCTCGACGCGCTGCTCGCGCGCTACCGGCCGGGCGACAAGGTCGAGGTTCACGCATTCCGTCGCGACGAGCTGCGCACCGCGAAACTGAAGCTCGACGGCCCCGAAGTCACGCGCTACAGGCTGACGGCGGCCGCGAAGCCGGCGGCGGTATCGAAGGCCCGGGAAGCCTGGCTGAAGGGCTGATCGTACGAAGGCGGGTATCGGGGCGCGATCGAGGATTGTTCTGTTGTTGCAACAATCCGTCGCCCTGAACCCGCTTTTTCGCGGTCATGCGGCCACGCACAATGGCGTCACTCGCGCTACCGAAGCGCAACCCTACTGGAGCCTGACATGACGACCATTCTGCAAATCAATTCCGCGGCGCGTTCGCAAGGTGCGCAATCCACGCTGCTGGCCAACGAACTGACGGCAAAGCTGCAACAATCGAACCCCGGCGCGAAGGTCGTGGTTCGTGACCTGCTGGCCGATGCGCTGCCGCACCTCGACGAATCGGTGCTCGGCGCGTTCTTCACGCCGGCCGACAAGCGCACCGCGGAACAGAATGCGATCGTCGCGAAGAGCGATGCACTGATCGCCGAACTGCAAGCCGCCGACATCATCGTGATCGGCGCACCGATGTACAACTTCGGCGTGTCGTCGCAACTGAAGGCGTATTTCGACTGGATCGCCCGTGCAGGCGTCACGTTCCGCTACACCGAGAACGGCCCGGAAGGCCTGATCAAGGGCAAGAAGGTTCACGTGGTGACGGCCCGCGGCGGCAAGTACCTGGGTACGCCGAACGACAGCCAGACGCCGTACCTGCGCTCGTTCCTCGGCTTCATCGGCCTGACCGACGTGAACTTCATTCACGCTGAAGGCCTGAACCTCGGGCCGGACGCGCAGAGCGCCGCGCTCGCCAGCGCACGCGAAGCGATCGCCGCCGCGTAAGGAAGGCCGACGCGGGTGCGACGCACCTGCTGCATCGCCCGATAAAAAAACGCCGCGTTCCCGAAAGGGACGCGGCGTTTTTGCATGCTTGCCGGCACGAAGGAACCGGCAGCGCGTTACGCGAGCGTTTCGGCGACTTCCGGCAGGCGCCAGTCGATCGGCTCGCGGCCGGCATCGACCAGATAGTCGTTCGCGAGCGCGAAATGGCGGCAACCGAGGAAACCGCGGTGCGCGGACAGCGGCGACGGATGCGGTGCCTCGAGCACGCAATGCGCGCTTGCGTCGAACAGTGCGCGCTTCGCCTGCGCGTGTGCGCCCCACAGCATGAACACGAGCCCGCGATGACGGCCGGCGAGTTCGCGGATCAGCGTGTCCGTGCACTGCTCCCAGCCGCGCTTCGCATGGCTCGCGGCCGCGCCGCGCTCGACCGTCAGCACCGTGTTGAGCAGCAGCACGCCCTGGCGTGCCCAGGTGTCGAGGCAGCCGTGGCGTGGCGTGTCATGACCGAAGTTCGAGGCGATTTCCTTGAAGATGTTGCGCAGCGACGGCGGCGTGCGCACGGCGGGCGGCACCGAGAATGCGAGCCCGTGTGCCTGCGGCGTGCCGCGATCGTCGCCGTGATACGGATCCTGGCCGAGGATCACGACTTTCACGTCGTCCGGGCTCGTCAGGCGCAGCGCGCGGAACACGTCGGTCGGGTAGACCGTCTTGCCGGCCGCACGCTCGTCGTCGACGAAGCGGCACAGCGGCGCATATGCGTCGCTGTCGGTAAAGGGTTTCAGCACGTCGCGCCAGACGGCTGGCAGCGCGTCGAATTGCGCGGCGAGGTGCGGAACGTTGGCGGCGGCAGGCTGCGGGGCCGCCGGTGCCGCTTGTGCCGCAGCCGATGCGGCGGCTTTCGCGGGCTTGCGCCCGGCCGCGGGCGGCTCGGAAGGCGGGGACGGAAGATCGGCCGGTGCCGTTTCCGGCACGGGATCGTCGAACAGCGACGCCTGTTGCGGCGCGCGGGAAGTCTTGCGGGTTGCCATGCGTGATGCGTGTTATTGCGCGCGCAGCCGGTAGCCGCGCTGCGCCTTGCTGATGTTTTCGGGAGCGAGGCCCGGCAGCGCCTGCTGCAGTTCGGCGGCGAGCGTTGCGAGCGCCGCTTCCGGGCCGTCGATCAGTTCGAGTTCGATTTCGCTGATCGGTTCGCGGCGCGTTTCGTGTTCCGCCTGGACGACGATCTCGCCGATGTCCACCGCGGCTTCGACGGTTGCGCCGCCGATTGCGATGCGCCACAGCGTACGCGAAAAATCCGTGCGGAACAGCGCACGCAGCGCGCCGGCCGCGTCATTCAGCGCGGCGGCGGCCTCCGGCACGTCGCAGGCCGCGACGAGCGCATCGATCTCGAGCGCGTCGCCGGCGACCGGCAGCTCCCATTCGTGGCGGCGGTGCAGGCCGCCTTCCGCGCTGCCGACCGTCTTGAACGTCTGCAGCCAGCCCTGCGGCGCGCGGCGCACGCGCACCGCGCTCTTCGAGCGGGCCAGCGCGAGATCGGGCGTGTCGTAGTAGACGTTCGCGAGCGTGATGTCGTGGCCGGGTTCGCCGGTCAGCGTCTCGAAGAAGCGTCGCGCGGCCTCGGCCTGGCCGGCCGGCAGCGCGAGCTTGATTTCCTTTTCGATCGCCATCAGAAGAACATCCGTGCGAGCTCCTCGCCCGGCTGGTCGGCACGCATGAACGCTTCTCCGACGAGGAACGTGTTCACGTTCGCCGCGCGCATCGTGTCGACATCGGTGCGCGACAGGATCCCCGACTCGGTCACGACGATGCGGTCCGCCGGAATCATGTCGAGCATGTCGAGCGTGGTCTGGATCGACGTCTCGAACGTGCGCAGGTTGCGGTTGTTGATGCCGAGCAGCGGCGTCTTGAGCGTCAGCGCCTGTTCCATCTCGTTGCGGTCGTGCACTTCGACCAGCACCGCGAGGCCGAGCGAGTGAGCATACGCTTCGAGATCCTGCATCAGCGGCGTGTCGAGCGCGGCGGCGATCAGCAGGATCGCGTCCGCGCCCATCGCGCGTGCTTCCACGATCTGGTACGCGTCGACGATGAAGTCCTTGCGCAGCACCGGCAGCGTGCAGGCCGCGCGCGCTTCCTCGAGATAGCGGACGCTGCCCTGGAAGAACTGCTCGTCGGTCAGCACCGACAGGCACGCGGCGCCGTGCTCCGCATACGAACGGGCGATGTCGGCCGGCACGAAATGCTCGCGCAGCACGCCCTTCGACGGGCTGGCCTTCTTGATTTCGGAAATCACGGCCGCGTGGCCGGCTGCGTGTTTCGCGCGCAGTGCGCCGACGAAGTCGCGCAGGTCGCGCGCGGAGGCTTCCAGTTTCAGTGCCTCGAGCGGCGCGCTGCGCATGGCCGCCGCGACTTCTTCGCGCTTGACGGCGATGATTCGGTCGAGAATGTCGCTCATGTGGGTTCCTGCTTGATTCGTAAGGGGAGTCAGCGCTTGAACTGCTGCGTGAAGCGCACGAGTTCGTCGACCTTCGCGCGGGCCTTGCCGCTCGCGATCGCTTCGCGGGCGAGCTGGATGCCGTCCGCGATCGATTCGGCGACGTTCGCCGCATAGAGTGCGGTGCCCGCGTTCAGCGTGACGATCTCGCGCGCGACGCCCGGCTGGTTGTCCAGCGCGCCGAGCAGCATCGTGCGCGATTCGTCGGCATTTTCCACCTTCAGCGTGCGGTTCGACACCATCTGCAGGCCGAAATCTTCCGGATGGATCTCGTATTCGTGCACCTTGCCGTCGCGCAATTCACCGACGAGCGTCGCGGCGCCGAGCGAAACCTCGTCCATCCCGTCCTTGCCGTACACCACGAGCACGTGCTGCGCGCCGAGACGCTGCATCACGCGCACCTGGATGCCGACGAGGTCGGGGTGGAACACGCCCATCAGCTGGTTCGGCGCGCCGGCCGGATTGGTCAGCGGGCCGAGGATGTTGAAGATCGTGCGCACGCCGAGTTCGCGGCGCACGGCCGCGATGTTCTTCATCGCCGGGTGATGGTTCGGCGCGAACATGAAGCCCATGCCGGTTTCGGCAATCGACGCGGCAACCTGGTCGGACTGCAGGTCGATGTTCACGCCGAGCGCCTCGAGCACGTCGGCGCTGCCGGACTTGCTCGATACGCCGCGGTTGCCGTGCTTCGCGACCTTCGCGCCGGCCGCGGCCGTAACGAACATCGACGCGGTCGAGATGTTGAACGTATGCGAGCCGTCGCCGCCGGTGCCGACGATGTCGACGAAGTTCGAGTTGTCCTGCACCTCGACGTGGTTCGCGAATTCGCGCATCACGGTCGCGGCGGCGGCGATCTCGCCGATCGTCTCCTTCTTCACGCGCAGCCCGGTGATGATCGCGGCCGCCATCACGGGCGACATGTCGCCGCGCATGATGAGCCGCATCAGGTGCAGCATCTCGTCGTGGAAGATCTCGCGGTGTTCGATCGTGCGCTGCAGCGCTTCCTGCGGGGTAATCGTCATCGTGTGGCTCCCGTCAGGCGGCTTGCGCGGCTGCGGCGCGTGCCTGTTTCAGGAAATTCTCGAGCAGTGCATGGCCATGCTCGGACAGGATCGATTCCGGGTGGAACTGTACGCCTTCGATCGGCAGCGTCTTGTGGCGCACGCCCATGATCTCGCCGTCGTCGGTCCACGCGGACACCTCGAGGCAGTCGGGCAGCGATTCGCGCTCGATCGCGAGCGAGTGGTAGCGCGTGACGTCGAAATGCTTCGGCAGGTCGGCGAACACGCCGCGGCAGTCGGTTTCGATCTTGCTTACCTTGCCGTGCATGATGGTCTTCGCGCGCACGACGCGGCCGCCGAATGCCTCGCCGATCGCCTGATGGCCGAGGCAGACGCCGAGGATCGGCTTCTTGCCCGAAAATTCACGCAGCACGTCGAGCGTGATGCCCGCGTGTTGCGGGTTGCTCGGGCCGGGCGACAGGCAGATCGCGTCGGGATTCAGGCGCGCGATCTCGTCGAGCGTGATTTCGTCGTTGCGGTAGGTGCGTACGTCCTCGCCGAGTTCGCCGAAGTACTGGACCAGGTTGTAGGTAAACGAGTCGTAGTTGTCGATCATGAGCAGCATGGTCAGTCTCCGGTCAGAAGTCGCTATCGAGGCCGTCCTGGACCTGTTCGGCCGCACGCAGCACCGCGCGCGCCTTGTTCTCGGTCTCTTGCCATTCGGATTCGGGCACCGAATCCGCGACGACGCCGGCCGCCGCTTGCACATACAGGTTGCCGTTGTGGATCAGGCCCGTCCGGATCGCGATCGCGAGATCCATCTCGCCCGAGAACGACAGGTAGCCGACGGCGCCGCCGTACAACCCGCGCTTGACCGGCTCGAGCTCGTCGATCAGCTCCATCGCGCGCACCTTCGGCGCGCCGGACAACGTGCCGGCCGGGAACGTCGCGCGCAGCACGTCGTAGTTCGTCATCCCGGGTTTCAGCTTGCCTTCGACCGAGCTGACGATGTGCTGCACGTGCGAGTACTTCTCGATGACCATCTTGTCGGTCACCTGCACCGAGCCGATCTCCGCGATGCGGCCGACGTCGTTGCGCGCGAGGTCGATCAGCATCACGTGCTCGGCGATCTCCTTCGGATCGTTGAGCAGTTCGGTCGCGAGTTCGGCATCGCGCTCGGGCGTGTTGCCGCGCGGGCGCGTGCCGGCGAGCGGACGGATCGTGACGATCTGGTCTTCGCCGCGCTTCTCCTGGCGCACGAGGATTTCCGGCGACGCGCCGACCACGTGGAAATCGCCGAAGTTGTAGTAGTACATGTACGGCGACGGGTTCAGCGAACGCAGCGCACGATACAGCGACAGCGGATTGTCGCGGTACGGCTTCGTCAGCCGCTGGCCGACCTGGATCTGCATCAGCTCGCCGGCCGCGATGTATTCCTTCGCCTGGCGCACGGCGGCCAGATAGTCGTCCTTCTTGAACTCGCGGAAGGTTTCGGTGCGCACGCTCGCCGACGTGACGGGCGGCTGCACGGTCGTGCGCAGGCGCTGTTTCAGTTCGCGCAGGCGCTGTTTTGCCTTCGTGTAGGCTTCGGCCTGGCTCGGGTCCGCGTAGATGATCAGGTACAGCTTGCCGGCGAGGTTGTCGATGACCGCGACTTCCTCGGTCAGCAGCAACTGGATGTCGGGCAGGCCGAGATCGTCGCGCGGTGCGGTGTTCGCGAGCTTCTTCTCGATGTAGCGCACCGCGTCGTAGCCGAAGTAGCCGGCGAGACCGCCGCAGAAGCGCGGCAGGCCCGGGCGCTGCGCCACCTTGAAGCGCGCCTGGAACGATTCGATGAACTGGAACGGGTCACCTTCATGCGTCTCGACGACCTGGCCGTCGCGCACGACTTCCGACACGCCGTTACGGGTGCGGACGAGCGTGCGGGCCGGCAGGCCGATGAACGAGTAGCGGCCGAAGCGTTCGCCGCCGACCACCGATTCCAGCAGGAACGAGTTGGCGCCCGCGCGTTCGGGCTGGGCCAGCTTCAGGTAGAGGGACAGCGGCGTTTCGAGATCGGCGAGGGCTTCCGCGATCAGCGGGATGCGGTTGTAGCCTTCGTTCGCGAGCGATTGGAATTCGAGTTCGGTCATGTTCCGGTCCTGTTCGGGACGAGCGGCGCGTGCGCCAGGGATCATTTGACGCTGCGCGGGTTGCCGTCGGCGAAAGGGCGGTCGATCGAGAAGTGCCTGTTGCCGGCCGGCACTCCGGGCGTGAACGTCGCGAGCCTGCGGCCGATCCTGAACGCAAGCGTTCGGACGCGGTGGAACTCGAGGTGGTGCGACGGTCGGCGCGCGGATGCGCAGCGAGATAAAAAACGGCGCTGAAGACGTACTTCAGCGTACCTCATCGAAGAGGTTAGCGCGACCAGCGACGCCAGGGCCAGGCTCCCCGGTCGATGCTGCTCAGACTCCGTTTTTTATTCAGAAACATGCAGATGGAAGAAATAATCAGATGGTTGGCCGGCCGGTGTTGTGCGCGGTAATTGCGCGAGCTGCGACCAGCAACGAATCGACTATACCATCCGAATTTATCGTTTGTATAGCTTTGCCGTGGTTGTAGCCGTACGGCACAGTCAGCGTCGCCATCCCGGCCGCGCGGCCGGCCAGCGCATCGTTTTCCGAGTCGCCGATCGCGACTGCCGCATCCGGAGCGACGCCGAGCGCGCTGCAGGCCGTCAGCATCGGCAGCGGATCGGGCTTCTTGCGTGCGACGCTGTCGCCGCCGAGCACGACGCTGAAGCAATCGGCCAGCCCGTATTGCTCGAGCAGTTCGACGGCGAAGCGATGCGGCTTGTTCGTCACGCACGCGAGCCGGATGCCGGCCGCACGCAATGCGTCGAGGCCGGCGGCTACGTCCGGATAGAGGCGCGTGTGGCGGCCGTTGATCTTCGCGTATTCGGTCTGGTAGATCGCCAGTGCGTCGTCGAAGCGTGCGTGCGCTTCGTCGGCCGGGAAGCGCGGTTTCAGCACGCTCTGGATCAGGTGTTCGGAGCCCTTGCCGACGTAGCCGATCACCTCGTCACGCGACGTGGCCGGCGCGCCGAGCTGCGCGAGCATCCCGTTCAGGCCGGCCGTGAAATCGTCGGCCGTGTCGACCATCGTGCCGTCGAGATCGATCAGCGCCGCGTCGATGCGCGGCGCGGCGAAGCGGATCGGGGCGGCTTCGGTTGCAGCCCCGGCCGGCGCATGGCCGGCGAGCGACGAATCGGCCACGGCGTCAGCTCCGCTCGACGGTAGCGAGCGCGGCGCGCATCTCGTCGATCACCTTGCGGTAGTCGGGCTTGCCGAAGATCGCCGAACCCGCGACGAAGGTGTCGGCACCGGCCGCCGCGATTTCCGCGATGTTGTCGGTTTTCACGCCGCCGTCGACTTCGAGCAGGATCTCGCGGCCGGTGCGCTCGGTGTACGCGTCGATGCGTGCGCGTGCCTCGCGCAGCTTGTTCAGCGTTTCCGGGATGAACGACTGGCCGCCGAAGCCCGGGTTGACCGACATCAGCAGCACGAAGTCGAGGCGATCCATCACGTGATCGAGGTAGTTCAGCGGCGTCGCCGGATTGAACACGAGACCGGCCTTGCAGCCGTGGTCACGGATCAGCGACAGCGTGCGGTCGATGTGATCGGAGCCTTCCGGGTGGAAGCTGATCAGGTTTGCACCGGCCTTCGCAAAATCGGGCACGATCCGGTCGACCGGGCGCACCATCAGATGCACGTCGATCGGCACCTGCACGTGCGGGCGGATCGCTTCGCACACGAGCGGGCCGATCGTCAGGTTCGGCACATAATGGTTGTCCATCACGTCGAAGTGGATCCAGTCGGCGCCGGCGGCGACGACGTTGCGGACTTCTTCGCCGAGCCGTGCGAAATCGGCGGACAGGATGCTGGGAGCGATACGGAATTGGGTCATGGCAGGGGAGCGGGGACGTTGCGGCGCAAAACCGACATTCTACCGTCCGGCGACCCCGTGCGCGGCGGCGGGCCGTGCGGCCGAGGCCCGATTGCGCATAGAATGCCGAACCAATGCGGCGCGCCCGCGGCCCCGTTGCCCATGCCGGCACGGACAGTCACCCTCCACCGGAAACATCATGAGTCAGTATCAGTTCACCGTTTCGGTGAAAACCAGCTACTTGCCGGAACAATCCGACCCCGATCGCCGTCAATACGCATTCGCGTACACGCTGACGATCCGCAACACGGGACAGGTCGCGGCGCAGCTGATCGCGCGTCACTGGATCATCACGGACAGCGAGAACCACGTGCAGGAAGTGAAGGGGCTCGGCGTCGTCGGGCACCAGCCGCTGCTGCAGCCGGGCGAGCACTTCGAATACACGAGCTGGGCCGTGATCGCGACGCCGGTCGGTACGATGCGGGGCGCGTACTTCTGCGTGGCGGAAGACGGCGAGCGTTTCGAGGCGCCGGTCGACGAGTTCGCACTCCACATGCCGCGCACGCTGCATTGAGCGTGCGGAGCGCGTCAGCGCGGCTGACGGTCGTTGTTGCCGCGGGCGTGCTTCTTTCTGCCCGACGACGTCCACACGACGATGAAGATCAGCAGGGCAAGCGCTACGAAGGCTTCGAGCGCAAAGATGAGCATCGGATATTGGTCGAGAAAATCTGACATGGCGGTTTCCATCAAGAACGGACATTGTATGTGGTTTGGGCCCCGGTTGGCCGGGTGGGCGGCAGCGGTCGCGGTGGCGGCGCTGCTTGCGGCGTGCGGCAGCGCGCCGACGCGGACTTCGTCGCTGAAGCCGCCGACCGGCGCGGCGATCGTGCCGGGGCAGGTCGCCGCGAAGCGACTCACGCCGGTCGCGTGGCAGCAGGTGCCGGGTTGGCAGGACGATTCGCTGATCGGCGCGACGGCCGCGTTGCGGCAGAACTGCGCGCGGCTCGCGCGCCAGCCGGCCTGGCAGCGTGCGTGTGCGGCTGCCGACCGGCTCGACGAGCTTGACGTCAGCAGTGCGCGGGCATTCTTCGAAACGTATTTCACGCCGTTCCAGTTCGCGAACACCGACGGTACGCTCGACGGGCTGGTGACCGGCTATTACGAGCCGCTGCTGCATGGTTCGCGCGTGCGTCGTGGCCCGTATCAGTACGCGCTGTACCGCTGGCCGGCCGGTTATCGCGCGGGCGCCGCGCTGCCGGCACGCGCGCAGCTCGAACGCGCCGGCATCCTGAACGGCAACGAACTCGTGTGGGTCGACGACCCGATCGAGGCGTTCTTCCTGCAGGTGCAGGGCTCGGGGCGCGTGCTGCTCGACGACGGTTCGGTGATGCGGGTCGGCTTCGGCGGCACCAACAACCAGCCGTACCGTTCGATCGGCAAGTGGCTGCTCGATCGCGGCGAACTGACGCCCGCCCAGGCGACGATGCAGGGTATCAAGGCGTGGGCGAAGGCGAACCCGAATCGCGTCGACGCGTTGCTCGACACGAACCCGCGGTTCGTGTTCTTCCGCGACATGCCGACCAAGGAGGATGCGCCGCACGGCGGCGCGGACGGCCCGATCGGCGCGCTCGGCGTGCCGCTGACGCCGGAACGCTCGATCGCGGTCGACCCGTCGTCGATCCCGCTCGGCACGCCGGTGTTCCTGCAGACCACGCGCCCGCTGACGAATACGCCGATGAACCGGCTCGTGTTCGCGCAGGATACGGGCTCCGCGATCAAGGGCGGCGTGCGGGCCGACTATTTCTGGGGGCTCGGCGACGACGCAGGCGATCAGGCCGGGCGGATGAAGCAGGTCGGCCGGATGTGGCTGCTGTTCCCGAACTCGTGACTTGAGGCGGCCCGGAATGAAACAGCCCGATCGGCGTTGGCCGATCGGGCTGTTTCATTTGCAGCCGCGGATTCACCGCACGTCGTGCACGCACGCGCAGCGATTGCCGTCAGCCCTTGCGCTTGTCGACGACGCGTCGCGCCTTGCCGACCGAACGCTCGATCCCGTTCACGGGCAGCACGTTGATTACGGCCGTCACGCCGATCAGGGACTTGATGTCGTGTGCGAGCGCCTGTTTGGCCGCATGAATCGCCGCCGTATCGGGCGCAGTCTCCGGACAGGGCTCGACATTGAGCGTCAGCACGTCGAGCGGGCCTTCCTTTGTCAGTACGATCTGGTAGTGCGGTGCGAGCGCGCGCTGCTTGAGCAACTGCTCCTCGATTTGCGTCGGGAATACGTTGACACCGCGCACGATCATCATGTCGTCCGAACGCCCCGTGATCTTCTCCATCCGGCGCATCGTGCGGGCAGTGCCAGGCAGCAGCCGCGTGAGGTCGCGGGTCCGGTAGCGGACGATCGGCAGTGCCTCCTTCGTCAGCGACGTGAACACGAGCTCGCCGAGTTCGCCGTCCGGAAGCACTTCGCCGGTTTCAGGGTCGATGATTTCCGGATAGAAGTAGTCTTCCCATATGGTCGGGCCGTCCTTGGTCTCGACGCATTCGGACGCGACGCCGGGGCCCATCACTTCGGAAAGTCCGTAGATGTCGACCGCGTCGATGCCCATCCGCTGCTCGATCGCGACGCGCATGTCGTTGGTCCACGGTTCCGCGCCGAAGATGCCGATGCGCAGCGAACTCTGCACCGGATCGAGACCCTGGCGCTCGATTTCGTCGGCGATCGACAGCATGTAGCTCGGCGTCACCATGATGATGTCGGGCCGGAAATCCTGGATCAACTGCACCTGCTTTTCGGTCTGGCCGCCGCCGAACGGGATCACGGTCAGCCCCGCGCGTTCGGCGCCGTAGTGCGCACCGAGCCCGCCTGTGAACAGGCCGTAGCCGTAGCTCACGTGCACCTTGTCGCCGCGGCGCGCACCGGCGGCGCGGATCGAGCGCGCGACGAGGTTCGCCCACGTGTCGATGTCGCCGGCCGTATAGCCGACGACCGTCGGCTTGCCGGTCGTGCCCGACGACGCATGAATGCGCGAGATCTGGTCCTGCGGCACCGCGAACATCCCGAACGGGTAACTGTCGCGCAGGTCGCTCTTCGTCGTGAACGGGAAGCGCGACAGATCGGCGAGCGTCTTCAGGTCGTCCGGATGGACGCCCGCGTCGTCGAACTTGCGACGATAGACGGGAGAGTGGTCATACGCATGCCGGAGCGACCACTTGAGGCGTTCGAACTGCAGCGCGGTCAGCTCGTCGCGTGAGGCGGTCTCGATCGGCTCGAGCGGTAGCGGGGTAGTCATGCATGTCTCCAGTGTTTGTTATGTGCGAGCCGTCGACGTCAGCGGTCTTCCGGGATGACCGTACCCTTGATCTGGGCCGATTTGCCGCGAAACATCGCGACGGTTTCTCCGGTCTGGTTCGTGACGCGGATGTCGTAGATCCCTTGGCGGCCGGCGCGTGCCTGCTCGATCGCCTCGGCCGTCAGCACGTCGTCACCGTGCACGGGGCGCAGGAATTCGATCGAGCAGCCGGCCGCGACTGCGTTCACGTTGTACGAGTTGCATGCGAACGCGAACGTTGAATCGGCCAGCGTGAAGATGATCCCGCCATGGCAGGTCTGATGCCCGTTCAGGAATTCGGGCCGCACGCGCATTTGCAGGCGCGCGTAGCCGGCGCGTACTTCGGCGATTTCCATCCCGAACGCGCGGCTGCATGCGTCGGCGTCGTACATGGCTCGCGCGGCGGCACGGGCGAGCGAGTCGGGGTCGAGCGTGGCAGTGGCGTCCGTCATGTCAACGCCCCTCGAAGCGCGGCGCGCGCTTCTCGATGAATGCCTTCACGCCTTCCGCATAGTCGTACGACTGACCGAGCTTGCGCTGCAGGTCACGTTCCTGGTCGAGTTGCTGGTCGAGCGTGTTCGTGACGCTGTCGCGCATCGATTGCTTGATCGATGCGATCGCGAGCGTCGGCTGCTGCGCAAGCTGGGTGGCGAGCTGGCGGACTGACGCAGCGAGGGTGTCATCGTCGACCGCGCGCCAGATCAAGCCCCATTGCTCGGCCTGTTCGGCGCCGAGCTTGTCGCCGGTCAGCGCGAGCCCCAGCGCGCGTGCCATGCCGACGCGTTGCGGCAGGAACCATGTGCCGCCCGAATCGGGTACGAGCCCGATCTTGACGAAGGCCTGGATGAAACTGCTCGAGCGGGCGGCGAACACGAGATCGCACGCGAGCGCGAGGTTCGCGCCGGCGCCGGCCGCGGTGCCGTTGACGGCGGCGATGACCGGAATCGGCAGACGCTGCAGGCGGCGGATCAGCGGATTGAAGTGCTCGTCGATCAGCGCGCCGAGGTCGGTGGACGCGCCCGGCGTGAAGTCGAGATCGGCCAGGTCCTGGCCCGCGCAGAAGCCGCGCCCCGCGCCAGTCAGGATCAGCGCGCGCGCGCCGGCCGCCTCGACATCATCGAGTGCCGACTGCAGTTCGCGATGCATCGCCCGCGTAAAGCTGTTCAGCTTGTCGGGGCGGTTGAGGGTAATCGTGGCCACGTTCGAGGCGCGATCGATATCCAGCTGAATCGCCTGATAGGACATGCAGTGTCTCCTTCATGACTTCGTTATAGGCGCGCGGTGCATGGGTTACACGCGTTCGATCGCGAGCGCGATACCCTGGCCGACGCCGATGCACATCGTACAGAGCGCAAAGCGGCCGCCCGTACGCTCGAGTTGGTGGAGCGCCGTGGTCACGAGCCGCGCGCCCGATGCGC
Source organism: Burkholderia sp. ZZQ-2 (assembly GCF_050768715.1). Classification (NCBI taxonomy): domain Bacteria; kingdom Pseudomonadati; phylum Pseudomonadota; class Betaproteobacteria; order Burkholderiales; family Burkholderiaceae; genus Burkholderia; species Burkholderia sp. ZZQ-2. The sequence continues at coordinate 56,194 of NZ_LDVA01000312.1, forward strand.
CGAGCGGATGGCCCAGTGCGATTGCGCCGCCGTTCGGGTTCACGCGCGGATCGTCGTCGGCGACGCCGAGCATGCGCAGCACCGCGAGACCTTGCGATGCGAACGCCTCGTTCAGCTCGATCACGTCGAACTGGTCGATGGTCATGCCGAGCTGGCGCAGCAGTTTCTGCGTGGCCGGTGCGGGCCCGATGCCCATCACGCGCGGCGCGACGCCGGCCGTCGCCATTCCGACGACCCGTGCGCGGCGGCGCAGGCCGTACTGGTCCGCTGCCTGTGCATTGGCGAGCAGCAGCGCGCACGCACCGTCGTTGACGCCCGATGCGTTGCCGGCCGTCACCGAACCGTCCGGGCGCACGACGCCTTTCAGCTTCGCGAGCGCTTCGAGCGACGTTTCGCGCGGATGCTCGTCGCGCGAGACGACCAGCGGATCGCCTTTCTTCTGCGGAATCGTGACCGCGACGATTTCCTCGGCGAGCGTGCCGTCCTGCTGCGCGCGCGCGGCCTTCTGCTGGCTGCGCAGCGCGAACAGATCCTGGTCGGCGCGGCTGATGTTGTAGTCGACCGCGACGTTCTCGGCCGTATCAGGCATCGAATCGACGCCATACAGCTGTTTCATCAACGGATTGACGAAGCGCCAGCCGATCGTCGTATCGTAGATTTCTGCCTGGCGCGCGAATGCGCTCGAGGCCTTGCCCATCACGAACGGCGCGCGTGTCATGCTCTCGACGCCGCCCGCGATCATCAGGCGCGCCTCCCCGGCCTTGATCGCGCGCGCAGCAGTGCCGACCGCGTCCATCCCGGAGCCGCACAGGCGGTTCAGCGTCGTGCCGGGCACGTCGGTCGGCAGCCCCGCGAGCAGCGCGGACATGCGCGCGACGTTGCGGTTGTCCTCACCGGCCTGGTTCGCGCAGCCGTAGATCACGTCGTCGATCGCTGACCAGTCGACGTCACGGTTGCGCTCCACGAGCGCCTTGAGCGGTACCGCACCGAGGTCGTCGGCGCGGACATCTTTCAAGGCGCCGCCGTAGCGGCCGATGGGGGTGCGAATCGCGTCGCAGATATAGGCGTCTGTCATGGGCGTATCGATGAGCAACGAACCCGCCGGGTGGCGGATTCATTCATGGTAGAGAACGTGGCGGCGTTTGCACGTCGACCATTCGGGTTATGCAGGTTGAGCGGCTTCCGCGGGTGCCGCTTTCGGCGCAACATGGACGCGGCTTTGCACGACGCGGAACCGGTTGGCGACGAATGCCGGGTCCGCCAGCGCCGCGTTGGCTGCCGGGTTCGCGCCCGTGCCGTGGAAATCCGAGAACGCTGCCGACTGGTTCACGAACACGCCGCCGGTCAGGTTGATCGACAGCGCGACGCCGCCGCGCACCGCCGCATCGTGTGCAGCATCGACGATGGCTTCGTCGGTACTGTAGACGGAGAGCGTCAGCGCACCATGTTCTGCCGCGATCTCACCGGCGAGATCGAGCGACTGCGCGGTCGAGTCGGTTGCGATCACGAACGAGATCGGGCCGAACCACTCCTGCGTGAATTTCTCGCGATCGGCCACGTCGAGTTGCAGCACGAGCGGTGTGCGCACGCGGGCATCGGGGAACGCGGGGTGCTGGAGGGTAAGGCTGTCGGCGAGCACGCGGCCGAGCTGGCGGGCGTCGTCGATGCGTGCGGTCACGCCTTCGTTCTGGATCGCGCCGATCAGTTCGACCGAGCGGGCCGGATCGCCGGTGAGTTTCTGCACTGCAACGGCGATTGCCTGTGCGACTTCATCGAAGCTGGCATGGCCGTCCGCCGTCCGGATGCCGTCGCGCGGCACGTAGATGTTCTGCGGCGCCGTGCACATCTGGCCGGAGTACAGCGCCAGCGAGAACGCGATGTTCTTGGCGGTGGCCTTCAGGTCGTCGGTCGAGTCGATCACGATCTGGTTGACGCCTGCCTTCTCCGTATAGACCTGTGCCTGGTGGGCATGGCGCTCGAGCCACGTGCCGTTTTGCGTGCTGCCGGTGAAGTCGATCAGCTTGATCTCGGGGCGCAGCGCGAGATCCTGAACGAGTGCGCCGTCGTTGGGTTCGGTCGCGAGGAGCGTGACGACGTTCGGGTCGAAGCCGGCTTCGCGCAGCACGTCGCGAGCGATCCGGACCGTGATTGCGAGAGGCAGGATCGCGCCCGGATGCGGTTTGACGATCACGGTGTTGCCGGTGGCCAGATCGGCGAACAATCCCGGGTAGCCGTTCCAGGTCGGGAACGTGCAGCAGCCGAGTACGAGGCCGGTGCCGCGCGGGACGATCGTGTAGCGCTTGTGCATCGCGAGCGGCGGGTTCTTGCCTTGCGGCTTCTCCCAGTGCGCATCGGCCGGAATGCGGCGCAGTTCGTCCCACGCATAGGCAACGGCCTCGAGCGCGCGATCCTGCGCGTGCGGGCCGCCGGCCTGGAACGCCATCATGAATGCCTGCCCCGTGGTGTGCATCACGCTGTAGGCGATCTCGAAGCTCGCACGATTCAGGCGCGCGAGGATTTCGAGGCTGACGCCGATCCAGGCGCTCGGGCCGGCTTCACGCCATGAACGCTGCGCGGCGGCAGCGGCGGCGATCAGTTCGTCGGGCGTCGACTTCGGATACCGGATGCCCAGCGCGATGCCGTACGGCGACCGTTCCGCGCCGACCGTTTCTCCGGACGCCGGCTGGTCGAGCGCGAACGTCTTGTCGAGGTATGACTTGAACGCGGCCTCGCCATCTGCGTTCGCGCTTTCCCCGTACACTTTGGGGCTCGGCATTTCGGCGAACGGGCTCCAGTACCCGCGGCTCTCGATGGCGGCGAGTGCGTGCTTCAGCGTGTCTTCGTGCTTCGTGAACAGTGCATGGGTCATGGCGGCAGCCTGATGGACGATGAGAGGGGTTGGATCGATTAATTAACCGACCGGTTGGTCGGAGAATGGTAGCATCAAACTATTCGCATGTGCGAGGCGTTTCTCATTTCATTGATCGAGGAGAAATAGATGGCTTACGAGAACATCCTGGTGGAGACCCGGGGGCGTGTCGGGCTGGTTACGCTGAACCGTCCGAAGGCGCTGAACGCGCTGAACGATGCGCTGATGGATGAACTGGGTGATGCGCTGAAGGCGTTCGATGCGGACGATGGCATCGGCGCGATCGTCGTGACCGGGAGCGAGAAGGCGTTCGCGGCTGGCGCGGACATCGGCATGATGGCGACCTATTCCTATATGGATGTCTACCGGGGCGACTACATCACACGTAACTGGGAGACGGTTCGCGAAATCCGCAAGCCGATCATTGCGGCGGTGTCGGGCTTTGCGCTGGGTGGTGGCTGCGAGCTGGCCATGATGTGCGACATCATCTTCGCGGCGGATACGGCCAAGTTCGGCCAGCCGGAAATCAAGCTGGGCGTCATGCCGGGTGCGGGCGGTACGCAGCGTCTGCCGCGCGCGGTGTCGAAAGCGAAGGCGATGGACATGTGCCTGACGGCCCGCTTCATGGATGCAGCCGAAGCGGAGCGTGCGGGGCTCGTGTCGCGTGTGCTGCCGGCCGCGACGCTGCTCGACGAGGCGATTGCCGCTGCGGCGACGATCGCCGAGTTTTCGCTGCCGGCGGTCATGATGGTCAAGGAGTCGGTGAACCGTGCGTACGAGACGACGCTGGCCGAGGGCGTTCACTTCGAGCGCCGGCTGTTCCATTCGCTGTTCGCGACCGAAGATCAGAAGGAGGGGATGGCGGCATTCGTTGAAAAGCGGAAGCCGGTGTTCAAGCACCGCTGATTGCGCTGCCCGAGGTAGGTGGCCCGGTGCCTGGCTGGTATCGGTTGTCGGTGTAATAACCCTCGGCCCGCCGAGCCCCAGCCCCCGTGCGCGTCAGCGCACGGGGGCTTTTTCAAAATATTTTCACAAAGGGCTTGCGTGGATGGGGGCGGGTGCTTAGAATCACGCCTCTTTCGCGCTAACGGAAACGCGGCGCGGAAGAGGGAAGCAAAGCTGGCGGTGTGCTGCAGTGACGGGCGCGCGGCTGGCCTGGAAGTTGAACCCCGCAGTCGCAACGATGTAGTGTAAAAAGTTGTTGACGAGCTGCGAAACACGGTTCATAATCTCGCTTCTCTGCTGCTGAAAACGCAGCGCTGCCGGGAAACACGAAGTTCCTCGCAGATTGCTCTTTAAAAATTAACAGCCGATAAGTGTGGGCGCTTGATGGAAGCGAGCTGATCCTCGGAT
>NZ_LDVA01000313.1:0-38265 GCF_050768715.1 Burkholderia sp. ZZQ-2
AGCCAGCAGCACCGGATCAGCATCACGACCGTGCTGCACGCGTATCTGCTGCTGGAAAGCCGCGGGCTGCTCGAAAGCCGCCCGCAGTCCGGCTATTTCGTGAACCTGCGGCGCGACGACGGCCATGCGCCGGTGCGCGAGCTGCGGCCGTCGAAGCCGATCGCGATCTCGTCGTCGGTCGACGTGAGCCGGCTCGTGCTGTCGACGCTGCGCTCGATCGGCACCGACGACGCAGTGCCGCTCGGCTCGCCGTACCCGGATCCGAGCCTGTTCCCGTTCGAGAAGCTGAACCGCTATGCGTACGCGGCCGGCCGCGACAAGTCGCTGTGGGGCGTGACGGACGGATTGCCGCCCGGGCATCCGCGGCTGATCCGTCAGATCGCACGGCGCTACCTGGAAAACGGGATGTCGGTGGACCCGAACGAGATCATCGTGACGGTGGGCGCGACGGAGGCGATCAACCTGTGCCTGCAGGCGGTGGCGAAGCCGGGCGACACGATCGCGGTGGAGTCACCGACGTTCTACGCGATGCTGCACGCGATCGAGCGGATGGGGATGAAGGCGATCGAGGTGGCGACGCATCCGGAATACGGGATCGACATCGCGGCGCTGGCCGCGATCGCGAAGTCGCAGCCGATCGCCGCGTGCATGGTGATGCCGAACTTCCAGAACCCGCTCGGCTTCCAGATGCCCGACGAACGCAAGCGCGAACTGGTCGAGTTCGCGACGAAGGCCGGAATGCCGCTGATCGAGAACGGTGTGTATAACGAACTGTATTTCGGCGATGCACATCCGAGTTCGTTGAAGTCGTATGACCGCAACGGGATCGTGCTGCATTGCTCGTCGTTCTCGAAGAGCCTGACGGCCGCGTACCGGATCGGCTGGGCGCTGCCGGGCCGTTATCGCGATCAGGTCGAGAAGCTGAAATTCCTGAACACGCTTGCGACGCCGTCGTTGCCGCAGCTCGCGATCGCGGAGTTTCTCGAACGCGACGGTTACGAGCATCACCTGCGGCGCCTGCGCAAGGCGTATGCGCAGCAGGCGAACCTGATGCGGGCGATGGTGTCGCGGTTTTTCCCGGAGGGCACGCGCATCTCGAGTCCGGCGGGGGGGTACGTGCTGTGGGTCGAGTTGCCCGCGCAGGTCGATGCGATGCGGCTGTACCAGCTCGCGCTGGAGCAGGGCATCACGATCGGGCCCGGCTACATGTTCTCGATCACGGACAACTACCGGAACTTCATCCGGCTGAACTACAGCAGCCCTTGGTCGCCGGAGATCGAGCAGGCGGTGATTGCGGTGGGGAAGCTCGCTTCGGCTTGCATGAAGTGACGGGGGCGTGTTGTTGCTTGAAGGGCATGACGAAGCCGGCTTGGGGCCGGCTTTGTTTTTGGTTCGGCGGGGGGAGGGCGATGAGCTTTGCCACGTTGGCGTTGGCTGGACAACGCCACACTGTTGAAGCTGTCATGCAGGCGTCGCCGCACGGATTCGGGGTAATACCGGTGAAAAGGCGCCGGGTTTCGAATCGCGTCGCGAAGTTGCTTGCGGTGGCGTGAAGCACGCGGCAAATGACGACTGAACGCGAAGTGTTGGCGAATCGGAGCGAAGCACGGTAGGAATGCCTGCGTCCGCTCCGGCAGTCGAAAGCCGCGCACGCGTCGCTTGAGTTCGCGCTTTGGCTGATGACTGTTCTCGGCACCGTTGTTCATGTGCGCAGCCGTTCTGACGAAAACATGCTCGTTCTTGCGAGCTCCGGATCGGTGACGATCTTGTCCGGTGCGAAGCACTCGCTCGAAGAAGCATTGGGCCGCGGCCTTGTCACACCGCTTCCGAAGCAGGACACAGTGTTCGTCGACGGCGCGCCGCATCCAATAGGGGGCGCCGCGCAACGTCACGAAGATTTCCCCGAGGCGCCAGGTTGTGGCCGGGGCAGTGCCGGTTGGGCATGATCCGGTGGGCGAAACTGGCGCCGAACTTGTCGTACCGACGGCGGACCAATCTCGTGACGGGTGAACACGCTGTGTTCGAACCGCAACTCTTTGCGTAAATCGAGACCTGATCTGTCAGTCAGCGTCAGATCGTCCGACTCAGTTCAGCCATTCTCGGCCGTCCGGCGCGGTCGGCACATAGTCATCCGCGTGACCGTTCGGCTCCGCTTCACGACATTCGGCCGGTCCAGGTGCCTACGTTGATGCACGGGGACGAGTTGCTGGTTCCTGCCTCAGTGCTTCGGCAATATCCAGTGCTGCTTTTTGCAGCTCGGGCACATAGCGGCGAGTGGCATCTTCGAGACTGACCGCGCGCGACAGGAAGACGACATTGAGACTGGCGATCACGCGTTCGTCCGCGCTGATCGCGACCGCCACCGCACCGATTTTCGCCTGCGCGGTCCAGTCGCCGTGATTCGAGCCGAAACCATCCTCTCGCACACGCCGGATCAGCTTGCGCACGAGCGCATCGTTTCTCGCGAACGCCTGTTGCTCTTCGCCGCCCGCGCCGGAGCGCAGCAGTTCCAGAATGTCCTCGCGCTCCTCGTCGGGGCACATCGCGAAATAGGCGCGGCCCGCAGCCGTCAGCAAGATCGGCAAACGCCGCCCGACCATCGCGCGATGAAACGACAGCCGGCTGAAGCGATGCGTCGTCTCGCGGATGATCATCGCATCGCCATCGGGCGTGGTCAGATCGGATGGCCATGCAACGCGCTGCAGGAGCTGGCCCATGATCGGCGGCGCAACGGTCGCGATACGCTCGGTATCGGTGAAGCCCTCGCTCAACGAACGCACGGCGAGCGTCAGGCGGAAGCTGTCGTCCGATGTGCTGCGGCGTACGAACCCTTCCTCCATCAACGTTTCGAGCAGGCGGCGCACCGTAGTGCGATGCAGGCCAGTCAGATCGGCGATCTGCTGACTCGTTGCGCGTCCGTCTTCCATCGCATTCAGAGCCCGCAGTACCTGGAGGCCGCGCGCCAGTCCGCGCACGTTCGTATAGGTTGTCACGGAAAAATTCCATTGAAATCAATCATGTGCATTCTATGCACATTCCGGAGATTTTGTTGAGGGGGTTTTCCGCCATCCATAAACTGCGTTCATAAGCTGAACGATCGAGAGCCAGGCGCTTCGTCGGTTCAGCACATCGGACAAGCCCAGTCAGGAGACACGCATGCGCCCCGCCTTTGAACCGGCGGCCGGCAACGGCCGCACTCATCCTCACGAAACGACACATCGTTCGATCGACGCAGATGTCGCCATCATCGGCGCGGGCCCGGTCGGCCTGATGATCGCGAACATTCTCGGCCTGCAGGGCGTGCGCGTCGTCGTGATCGAGAAGCTCGCGCAGATCATCGACTATCCGCGCGCCATCGGCCTCGACGACGAAGCACTGCGCGTATTCCAGTCGGTCGGTCTTGTCGACACTCTGCTGCCGCATACCACACCGAATCACTGGATGCGCTTCACGCTGAAGGGGAAATGCTTCGCGTCGATCGAGCCGCGCACCGACGAGTTCGGCTGGCCGCGTCGCAACGCTTTCATCCAGCCGCTCGCCGATCAGATTCTGTACCGCGGTCTCGAGCGTTTCGAGTATGTGTCGACGCTGCTTGGCCACAGCGTCGACAGCTTCGCGCAGGACGAGTGCGGCGTGACCATAGAGGCGACAGACGCGCACGGTGCAAAGACAACGATCCGCGCCGCATACATGGTCGGCGCGGACGGCGGCAACAGCTTTGTGCGCCGCACGCTCGACGTGCCATTCGAAGGCCGCACGAAGCCGAATCAATGGATCGTGATCGACGTGCGCAACGACCCGATCGGCTCTCCGCATGTCTATCTGCATTGCGACGCGCGGCGTCCCTACGTTTCGGCGGCGCTGCCGCACGGCATCCGGCGCTTCGAGTTCATGGTGATGCCGGGCGAGACGGAGGAGGAACTGTCGAAGCCGGAGAACATGGCGGCGTTGGTGCGCGGGGTTGTCGACGATCCTGACAAGGTCGACTACATTCGCCGACGGGTCTATACGCACAACGCGCGGCTCGCGAGCACGTTCCGCGTCAAACGCATCCTGCTCGCGGGCGACGCCGCGCACATCATGCCGGTGTGGCAGGGGCAGGGTTACAACAGCGGCATTCGCGACGCGAGCAATCTCGGCTGGAAGCTCGCGATGGTCGTGAAAGGCACGGCGCACGACGCGCTGCTCGATACCTACACGATGGAGCGGCGCGCCCACGCGCGTTCGATGATCCACCTCTCGGAAGTCGCGGGCGATATCTTCGCGCCGACGAGCTTCTTCGGATCGAAAGTGCGCGACGCGTTCGTGCGCTGTTTCGACATGCTGCCTTCCCTGAAGCGTTACTTCGTCGAAATGCGCTTCAAGCCGATGCCGCGCTATGAAGAGGGCGTCGTGCTTCTGGCGCGACGTGCGCGGTCCGAAGGGCTGCTCGCGCGCATGATCGCGAAGCGCGGACACGGCGCGTTCGGCAGGCTGGTCGGTTTGATGAGCGAGAAACGTGAATCGCTGATCGGGCGGATGGTGCACGGCCGCGATGCGCAGGCGGGCACTCCTGTGGGCCGCATGTTCATCCAGCCACGCGTGCGTCTGGTGGATGGCAGCATCGTCCGGCTCGACGATGCGATCGGCAACCGTTTCGCGATCGTGGGGTGGGGCACGGACCCGACTTTCGGCCTGACGCCCGAGGCGCGCCGTATCTGGAACGCGCTTGGGGGGTGCTTCGTGATCGCGAAGCCCGACCCGCAGCTCGCCTTCCACGATGACGTGCCTGACGACGTGATCGCCTTTGGCGATGTCGACTCGCGCTTGCGCGACTGGTTCGCGCGCATGCCCGAATCGGTCGTGCTGTTGCGGCCCGACCGCTTCGTGGCCGGCATGTGCTCGCCGCAATGTGTATCGGGTTGTGTGTCGCAGCTTGCGCAACGGCTGTCGCTTGTGATGGCAACGGGCGCGACGGCCAACGGCGCGACGTTCGCGCACGCCGCCGACCTGGTAGGGGCCTGAGATGCCGATCCATCTCGAATGCATGTCGCACACGCCCTTGCACGGGTATTTCGACCCCAGTCCGGAAGTCGTCGCGGAAGTCGAACTGGTGCAGCGCGCGGCGCGCGAGCGGGTCGATGCGTTCGATCCGGAGCTGGTAATCGTGTTCGCGCCTGACCACTACAACGGATTTTTCTACGACGTGATGCCGCAGTTCTGCATCGGCGTGAGCGCGACGGCCATCGGCGATTTCGGCAGCGCGGCCGGCCCGTTGCCCGTCGCGCGCGATGTGGCGCTCGCGCTCGCTGATGCCACACTCGCGAGCGATATCGACGTCGCCGTGTCGTATCGCATGCGGGTCGATCACGGTTGCGCGCAGGCGCTCGAGGTACTCACCGGTGGCATCGACCGCTATCCAGTGGTGCCCGTGTTCATCAACTCGGTCGCGCCGCCGATGGCGTCGTGCCGCCGCGCCCGGCTGCTCGGCGATGCGATTGGCCGTGCCGTCGCGCGCATGCCGAAGCGCGTGTTGCTGATCGGCTCGGGCGGCATTTCGCATGAGCCGCCGGTGCCGGAAATATCGGGCGCGGACGATGTCGTCGCGGAACGGTTGATCGCGGGACGCAACCCGTCACCGGAGTCGCGCGATGCGCGGCAGTTGCGTACCGTCGCGGCGGCCAAGGCATTCGCGGCGGGTGACAGCCGGCTGCATCCGCTCAATCCCGCATGGGACCACACATTTCTCGAACTGCTCGAACGCGGTGAACTCACCGCCGCCGATGGCTTCACGAACGAAGCAATCACGCGTGAGGCAGGCAAGTCCGCACACGAAATCCGCACGTGGGTCGCCGCATTCGGCGCGCTTGCGGCGAGCGGTCGTTACGAGGCATCGATCGATTACTACCGCGCGATTCCGGAATGGATCGCGGGCTTCGGCGCGATGCACGCGCGAGAACGGACTCTTTCCAGGAGATAGAACCATGTCGGATGACAGCAACATTCTTTCGATGGCCGCGCGCCTGCGTGAGGCGCAGTCCTTGCGTCGGACAATCGCGCCACTGCGCGAGACGTGTCCCGAAGGCGACGCGACACTCGCTTACGCGATCCAGCAGATCAACAACGACTTGCGCGCAGCGAACGGCGAGCGCGTCGTCGGCAGGAAGATCGGCCTGACTTCGCCCGCGGTGCAGAAGCAACTCGGCGTCGATCAGCCCGACTTCGGCGCGTTGTTCGCGTCGATGGCTTACGGCGACAGCCAGCCGATGCCGCTCGCCTCGTTGATTCAGCCGAAGGTCGAAGCGGAGATCGCACTCGTGCTCGAACGCGACCTGACCGCCGAAAAGCACACCTTCGCGGATCTGATCTCGGCGACCGCGTATGCGGTCGCCGCGATCGAGGTCGTCGACAGTCGCATCCGCGACTGGGATATCCGGTTTTTCGACACCGTCGCGGACAACGCGTCGAGCGCGTTGTTCGTGCTCGGCAGCCGCCCGGTCCTGCTGCGCGATATCGATCTGACCGCTTGCGCGATGACGCTCACGCAGGACGGCGAAGTGCTTTCACGCGGCAATGGAAGTGTGTGCCTCGGCAATCCACTGAATGCGGCTGTGTGGCTCGCGGACCGGATGGTTCGACTCGGCACGCCGCTGCGCGCGGGTGACATCGTGCTGACGGGCGCGCTTGGCCCGATGGTCGTGGTGAAGGCGGCCGGCACTTATACGGCACACATCGAAGGGCTCGGCGGTGTGCGCGCCAGTTTCAGCGAATGACGGACGGAGACATTTCCATGGCAACAGACAACACCAGGTGCAAAGCCGCGATCATCGGATCCGGCAACATCGGCACCGACCTGATGATCAAGATCATGCGTCGCGGCAAGCATCTCGACGTCGCGGCGATGGTCGGCATTGATCCGGCCTCGGACGGCCTCGCGCGCGCCGCGAGGCTCGGCGTGGCGACGACGCATGAAGGCGTGGAAGGGCTGGCGCGCCTGCCCGTATTCGACGAGATCGACTTCGTGTTCGACGCGACGTCCGCCGGCGCGCATGTGAAGAACGACGCGTTCCTGCGCGCGCTCAAGCCCGGCATTCGCGTGATCGACCTGACGCCAGCTGCCATCGGCCCGTATTGTGTGCCGGTGGTGAACCTCGACGCGCATCTCGATGCACCGAACGTGAACATGGTCACGTGCGGCGGACAGGCGACGATCCCGATGGTCGCCGCCGTGTCGCGGGTCGCAAAGGTGCATTACGCGGAGATCGTTGCATCGATCAGCAGCAAGTCGGCAGGGCCCGGCACGCGCGCCAACATCGACGAATTCACGGAGACGACGTCGAAGGCGATCGAAGCGGTCGGCGGCGCCGGCAAGGGCAAGGCGATCATCGTGCTCAACCCGGCCGAGCCCCCGCTCATGATGCGCGATACGGTCTATGTGCTGTCCGAAGCGGCAGACCGGGCGCAGATCGAAGCGTCCGTCAGCCGGATGGCCGCTGCGGTCCAGGCCTACGTACCCGGCTATCGCCTGAAGCAATCCGTGCAGTTCGACGACATCCCCGCCGCTGCGCCGCTGCATATTCCCGGACTCGGCCGTTTCAGCGGACTGAAGACCTCGATCTTCATCGAAGTGGAAGGCGCGGCCCATTATCTGCCGGCCTACGCGGGCAATCTCGACATCATGACTTCCGCCGCGCTGGCAACGGCCGAACGCATGGCGGCGTCGGTTGTGAACGCCTGAAGCAGGGAGCACTCGATCATGGACAAGAAACTCTATATCTCCGATGTGACGCTGCGCGACGGCATGCACGCGATCCGTCATCAGTATTCGATTCAGAACGTGCAGGACATTGCCCGCGCGCTGGACGAGGCGAAGGTCGACAGCATCGAGGTCGCACACGGTGACGGCCTGCAGGGTTCGAGCTTCAACTACGGCTTCGGCGCGCACAGTGATCTGGAATGGATCGAGGCGGTCGCCGATGTGGTGAAGCACGCGCAAATCGCGACACTGCTGCTGCCCGGCATCGGCACGATTCACGACCTGAAGGCCGCGTACGACGCGGGCGCGCGTGTCGTACGTGTCGCGACCCATTGCACGGAAGCGGACATTTCGAAGCAGCACATCGAGTATGCGCGCAGCCTCGGCATGGACACCGTCGGCTTTCTGATGATGAGCCACATGACCACGCCTGACCACCTCGCTATCGAGGCGAGGAAGATGGAAAGCTACGGCGCGACCTGCGTGTACGTGGTCGATTCCGGCGGCGCGATGAACATGAACGACATCCGTGCGCGCTTCAGGGCGCTCAAGGCCGTGCTTCGCCCCGAGACTCACACGGGCATGCATGCCCATCACAACCTGAGCCTCGGCGTGGCCAACTCGATCGTTGCGGTCGAGGAGGGCTGCGACCGCATCGATGCGAGTCTGGCGGGCATGGGGGCGGGCGCGGGCAATGCCCCGCTCGAAGTGTTCATCGCGGCGGCCGAGCGCCTTGGCTGGCATCACGGCACCGATCTCTATCGCCTGCTCGATGCGGCCGACGATATCGTGCGCCCGTTGCAGGACCGGCCGGTGCGGGTGGACCGCGAAACGCTCGCGCTTGGTTATGCGGGCGTGTATTCGAGCTTCCTGCGGCATGCCGAAATCGCGGCGAAGAAGTACGGCTTGAAAGCCGTCGACATTCTCGTCGAGCTTGGCAAGCGACGCATGGTGGGCGGCCAGGAAGACATGATCGTCGACGTCGCGCTCGATCTGAAGAAGCGTGAAGTGCGCGCCTGAACCATTCGGTATGCCACGCGCCATGAAGAGCGCTGCATCGTTCAACCTGGAGACATCAATGAAAACGTCAACGGCTTCCCCCCCGCGCGCCGGCGGCGCCATCACCATCGGCCTGTGCTTCGCAGTCGCACTCCTCGAAGGGCTCGATCTGCAATCCACCGGCATCGCCGCACCGCGCATGGCACGCGAGTTTCATCTCGCTGTCGCGCAGCTCGGCTGGGCATTCGGCATCGGCGCGCTCGGCCTGCTGCCGGGCGCGGCGATTGGCGGCAGGCTCGCGGATCGCATCGGCAGCAAGCGCGTGCTGATGATGTCGGTCGCGCTGTTCGGGATATTTTCGATTGCAACGACCCAGGTGTGGGATCTGCAAAGCCTGCTCGTCGCGCGCTTTCTCACGGGCCTCGGTCTCGGCGCTGCGATGCCGAACCTGATCGCGCTGTGTGCGGAGGCGGCAGCGCCCGGACAACGCAGCACGGCGGTCGGCGCGATGTACTGCGGCATGCCTTTCGGAGCGGCGCTCGCAGCGGTAATCGGCATCGTCAGCCCGAGCGTCGAGGCCTGGCGGCATATCTTCTATGTCGGCGGGATCGGGCCGCTGCTGACCTTGCCGCTGCTGGCGCTTTTCATCAAGGAGTCGACGCACTTCGTCGCGGCTGGCCGGGGTGCGACCCATGAGTCGAAGGACGGCATCGCGCGCGCGCTCTTCAGTGACGGGCGTGCGGTTACGACCATCGCGTTGTGGATCAGCTATTTGGGGACGCTGATCGTGCTGTACTTCTTGATGAACTGGTTGCCGTCGATGGTGCTCTCGCGCGGCCTCACGCCGGTACAGGCAAGCATCGTGCAGATGATGTTCAACATCGGCGGCGGCGTCGGTGCGATCGTGATCGCCGGCCTGATGGATCGCATCGGCAAGCGGGTGGTCGTGGTCGGCATGTATACGGGCATCGCGACTGCGTTGCTTGCGCTCGCCAGCGCGAACGGCAGCACGTCGATGGCATTGGGGGGCCTGCTGGCGGGCCTGTTTCTCGTCGGCACGCAGTCAGTGCTGTACGCGCTCGCCGGAGCAACGTATCCGACGCGGGTTCGAGGCACGGGCGTCGGCGCGGCGGTGGCCGTCGGCCGCGTCGGCTCGATGGTAGGCCCGCTGATCGCCGGGCAACTGTTTGCGCTCGGCCAGAGCGCGTCGATGCTCGTGATCTCCAGCATTCCGCTCATCGTGATCGCTGCGCTCGGCGCGCTCGCGGTGGTCGGGAAATTTCCGCGCGAGTCGGCCAACGGCTCGCACACACTTGGAACCGAATCGATCTGACGAAGGATCTCGACATGACTGACACTGTGACTCATAGCGAAGCTGCGACCAGCAAGTACGTGAACGTGGTGGAAGGCGGCACGGAACTGCGCGTGCACTACAACGACACCGGCGCGGGCAAGGAAACGCTCGTTCTGCTGCACGGCTCTGGTCCGGGCGCGAGCGGCTGGGCAAACTTCCATCGCAATGTGGACGCGTTCGCGAACGCGGGTTATCGCGTGATCCTCGTCGACTGTCCCGGCTGGGGCAAGAGCGATTCGATCATCTGCACCGGCTCGCGCTCAGACCTCAACGCGCGCGTGCTGAAGGGCGTGCTGGATACGCTCGGCATCGAGCGCGCGCATCTCGTCGGCAACTCGATGGGCGGGCATAGCGCGGTGGCATTCGCGCTGTCGTATCCGGAGCGCGTCGGCAAGCTGGTGCTGATGGGCGGCGGCACGGGGGGGCCGAGCCAGTTTGTGCCGATGCCGACCGAAGGCATCAAGCTGCTGCAAGGGCTGTATCGCAACCCAACGCTCGAGAACCTGAAGAAGATGCTCAACGTGTTCGTCTACGATGCGAGCACGATGACCGAAGAACTGATGCAGACGCGGCTCGACAATATGCTGGCGCGGCGCGATCATCTCGAGAACTTCGTGAAGAGTCTGGCGGCCAATCCGAAGCAGTTTCCGGACTATGGTTACCGGTTGAACGAGATCAAGTCGCCCGCGCTCGTGATCTGGGGGCGCGACGACCGTTTCGTGCCGATGGACGTCGGCCTGCGGCTCGTTTGGGGTATGCCGAACGCCGATCTGCATGTGTTCGGGCGCTGCGGGCACTGGGCGCAATGGGAGCACGCAGAGCGATTCAACCGGATGGTGCTGGAGTTCCTACGCCAACAACAAGCCGTTTAGTCTGCTTTCCGTGATCCTTCCGTCGGACGGCTTCTGTACTTCGAAAGCGGCCGTCGACGGGCACCGGCGTCGTACGACCGAGACGGGTCGATCAGGGCCCTTGACGAGAGCGAAGCAATCTCAGACCTGATCTGACGCTGACTGAGAGATCCGGTCTCGACTTACGCATCTGAACCGACCGGTTTCTCGACGTGATCACGCGGGCTGGCACACGCCCGCGTACCCAGACTCATACCATAACGGGTCACACACGCGTCAGGCAGCTTCGCTCAATCGTGCGTGATCGAGCACTCCGCTGCTGAGCAGGCCGCCTACATCTTTCAGCCCGCTGCCCGTAATCAAAATGACGGTGGTTTCGTCTCGTTGCGCGGAGCCAAACTTTTGCGCCGCAGCGTAAGCCGCGACCGCGCCCGGCTCTGCGAATACACCCGACTCGCGCGCCAACTCGATTTGCCGCTGGAAGATTTCGGCGTCGCTCACGCGGACGAACTGGCCGCCTGTCGCCTCGATGGCGCGAAAGGCCTTGATCCGGTCACGCGGCAACACCACGCTGATGCTGCTGGCCGAGGTCTTCGCCATTTTGCGTTCCGCATGATGCGGTCCCTCGCCTTGTACCCAGGCGCGATACATGTAGTCGCTGCCTTCGGCCTGCGCACCCATGATCTGTGGCATGTGCCCGGTCAGCCCCATGCGCCGGAGTTCCTCGAAGCCCTTGTAGACCGCGCCCACGATACAACCGTTGCCCACGGGGACAAAGATGCGGTCAGGCACGGCCCAGCCCAGTTGCTCGAAAATTTCGAATGCGACGGTCTTCTTGCCCTCGGTCATATACGAATTGATGCCCGTGCTCCGGTTGTACCAACCGTGCTTCTCGCACGCTTCGAGGCACGCGGCGAACGCTTCGTCATAGCCGCCGCTGACCTGCACGACGTCTGCACCATACGCCCTGATTTGCACGAGTTTTTCGCGTGCAGTGCTGGTCGGGGCGAAGATCACGCAACGCAGATCGCTGCCCGCGGTCATACAGGCCAGTGCAGCCGCCGCGTTGCCTGTGCTCGCCGCAGCGATGGTGCCCACGCCCTGGTGACGCGCGAGCGCCACGGCCAACGCACTTGCACGGTCCTTCAGCGACCCGCTGGGATTACGGCTGTCGTCCTTGATGAAGACCAGGCCGTCGCCGCGCATCGGCAACTGATAGAACGGCGTACCCCCGGTATGTGGCTTCGGGGCATGCTCCAAACCCGCCGGCAACAGAGTGCGGTAGCGCCACATATCGAATGCGCGGGTCTTTTCGCCCAGCGCTTTCGCAAACACCGGCGCCGCAGCGCCATAGTCGTATTCGACATCGAGCGCGCCGTCCAGCTTGCACTGCGGGCAAAAGTAGCCAACGCTTTCCAGCGGGTACTCGGCATCGCAATTCAAACATCTCAGCGCCGTCGAAAATCCAAAACTCATTGTCATCCCCGTTTTTACGCCTGTCCGAAACGTGTCAAAGCCGGTGGCGCCGCCATCGGCTTTCGTTAGCGATGCTCTGCCAAGGGGGCTCAGTCGGGTAGGGCCAGGATGGCGTCGATGGCCACCATCGTGCCGCGTGCAAGGCTCGCCGCGCCAACTGTCGTACGGGCCGGGTAAGGCTGAGGGAAGTATTCGGCCATGATCGAGTTCATCGTCCCGAATTTCGAAATATCCGTGATGTACACCGTGACCTGCACAACATTCGCGAGTGTGCAGTCGCAAGCTTGCGCCATTGCGCGAAGATTCCTGAAGGTCTGGTGAAGCTGCCCTTCGAAACCGCCTTCTGCGACTTCGTTCGTTTCCGGCACAACCGGCGTCTGGGCCGCAAGATAGACCGTATTGCCAACGCGCACGCCTTGGGAATAAGTCCCCAGCGGGGCGGGTGCCTTGTCGGTCAGGATGATTTCGTTATTGGTCTGAATATTGTTTTCGGAATGGC
This sequence comes from Burkholderia sp. ZZQ-2, assembly GCF_050768715.1. NCBI lineage: Bacteria > Pseudomonadati > Pseudomonadota > Betaproteobacteria > Burkholderiales > Burkholderiaceae > Burkholderia > Burkholderia sp. ZZQ-2. The sequence continues at coordinate 12,915 of NZ_LDVA01000313.1, forward strand.
CGTTCATTTAGTTAACCTTAGTATTTGACTGATTGCAATTTACAGAGTACGACGTTCAACGATTAATTCAGGTTTGCGACCGGTACAACGATTCGTGCATCCGCACCGAGCAGTCGGGCCGGCGAGGTGTCGGCTGCGTCCAGACCCGCCAGATCGCCGGGGATGGTTTCTCCGCTTGCCAGCGCAGCACAGAAGCGCGCCATGGCCGGCGCGGTCTGAATGCCATAGCCGCCCAGCGCTGCGGCCCAGATGAATCCCGCGACGGTGGGGTCGGGGCCGACGACCGGCGAGCGATCCGGAGCAAACACGCGCAGCCCCGCCCAGCGATTGAGGACACGCTTGGGGCGTAGCGTCGTGGCATGCTCCAGCCGGTCCATTGTGATCGCGACACCCAGTTCGTCGGGCATTGCATCACAGGGGGCGCTCGGCGCTTCATCGCAAGGCGAGATCATCAGACGGCCCACATCGGGCTTGACGAAGATCTGTTCATCCACCGTGCCGATGTAAGGGCAACGGCTCACATCCTGTTCCGGATCCACGACCACCACCGTGCGCAGCAGCGGCTGGATCGCCAGCGGCGCGACACCGCATGCCAGTGCCACGTCGTCGGCCCATGCGCCTGCGGCATTGACGATCGTATGTGCCTCGATGCGCGCGTCATCCGTCGTTTCGATGTGCCAGACGCCATCCGCCCGGTGCGCGCGACGTAGTTCCGTCGCTGTGCGCACTTCGCCGCCGGCCTTGCGCACTCCGCGCAGAAATGCCGTGTGAATGGCGTGCACGTCCAGATCGAACGCATCGGGTTCGTAGATGCCGCCGAGCCATTTTTCCGCGAGAAACGGCACCATCTGCGCGATCTCGACCCGATCGAGCCATTGCGCGTTCGGCACCTGGTGCAGGATCGATTGATAGCGCGCCTGCAATTTGCCCCAGTTCGCCTCGTCTCCCACGATCAGCGCCCCGCGGGGTGAGCACAGCGCATCATCGGTCAACGCGTGCGGCGGGTTCTCGTAGAAACCGCGCGATGCGCAGGTCAGATGGCGAATCACCTCGTTGCCATAGCTTTCCATGGAGATGGCGGCGGAGCGCCCCGTCGTATGGTAAGCAAGGCTGGTTTCCCGTTCCAGGATGAGGACCGTGCCACGCTTGACCAGTTCTGCGCCCACGGCAACGCCGGCAATGCCTCCCCCGACGACCACAAAATCAAATTGATGCTTTTGCATGATGCCTTTTCCGTCTTCTGTCTCGATCAAATCTTGTTCATGGCCGGCGCCTTGCCGTCGCGCAGTCGCCAGCTTCGATGCAGGATGGCATAGGCAAGCGCGCCGATGGCGAGCCCCCAGAACGCCGAACCCAGGCCAAGAAAGCTCATGCCCGACGCCGTGACGAGGAACGTGATGATGCTGGCATCACGATGCTTGTCGTCCTGTGCCACGCCGATCACGCCAGTCGTGATCGCACCGATCAAAGCCAGCCCCGCAAGCGCCGCGATCAGTTCCGCGGGCAACGCGCGGAACAGTAGTGCCAGGGTTCCGCCGAATACGCCGATGCCGATATAGATCAGGCCGCTGGCGATACCAGCGATGTAACGGCGATCGGGATCCTCGTGCGCCTCCTTGCCCGTGCAGATTGCCGCCGTGATGGCCGCGAGGTTCACGCCATGCGAGCCAAACGGCGCCAGCAGCAGTGACAAAATGCCGGTCGTGCCGATAATGCCGCTCGCCGCAACCCGATAGCCCGACGTGCGCAGCACGGCCATGCCCGGCACGTATTGGCCCGTGAGCGTGACCAGGGCCAGGGGCACGCCCAAGCCCAGCAACACGTGCCAGTTCCAGGCCGGAGCGATGAAGACGGGGGCAACGGGTGCAAGGCGCAATTGTGAAAGATGCGTGGTGCCCGACGCGATGGCGATGACGATCCCGACCACCATCACGGTGGCGATCGCATAGCGCGGCCAGACCCGCTTCATCGCCAGAAAGGTGAGAAGCATGGAGAACACCAGCAGCGGACTGGCGCTGATGGAAGCAAACACCTGCATGCCGAAGTGCAGAAGAATCCCGGCCAGCATCGCGGCGGCAATGCCCTTGGGAATGCGCTCGATAAAGCGGTCGAATACTCCGGACACGCCCACCAGCGTCACAATGGCTGCGCTCAGCAGATACGCGCCGATGGCCTGCGGCAACGGTACGCCCGGCAACATGCCGACGAGCAGCGCGGCCCCCGGAGTGGACCACGCCGTGATGATCGGCGTGCGCAGTTTCCAGCTCAGGACCAGCCCGGAAATTCCGCTGCCGATCGACACTGCCCAGATCCACGACGACGTGACCTCGGTCGAAAGATGCGCCTGATTTGCGGCCTGAAACACGATCACGAGCGGGCCTGCGTAGGAGATCAGGACGGCCAGAAAGCCCGCCACGAGCGCGGAAAGAGAGGCGTCAGCACGCCATTGACTCAGTGTGCGAATCACGATGACCTCAGTTGTAGACGGGGAAGCGCTTGCACAGCGCACGGACCTGTTCCAGCGTGCTCGCGCGCACGTCGGCGTCATGGGGCGCAAGCACGATGTCCGCGACCAGGGTGGCGACCAGCCGCGATTCGTCGAGGCCAAAGCCCCGCGTCGTGATGGCCGGCGTGCCGACGCGGATACCGCTCGTCACGGCCGGCTTGCGCGGGTCGTTGGGCACCGCATTCTTGTTGCAGGTGATGCAGACTTCGCCCAGCGCCTGCTCGGCATCGCGGCCCGACAGCTCGAGCGAGCGAAGATCGATCAGCATCATGTGGCTTTCGGTGCGCCCGGAAACGATGCTCAGCCCACGCGACTGAAACACCTCCGCCATGGCCTGCGCGTTTTCCAGCACACGGCGCTGATACGCCTTGAATTCATCGGTGGCGGCCAATTTGAACGCGACGGCTTTCGCCGCGATCACGTGAACAAGCGGGCCGCCCTGAATGCCGGGGAAGATCGCCGAGTTGATGCGCTTCTCGTGTTCTTCCTTCATCAGGATGACGCCGCCGCGCGGCCCGCGCAGCCCTTTGTGCGTGGTGGTCGTGACGAAGTCGGCGTGCGGCACCGGATTCGGGTACACGCCGCCCGCGATCAGGCCGGAATAGTGAGCCATGTCGACCATGAACAGCGCGCCGACCTCGCGTGCCACGCGTCCGAAGCGCTCGAAGTCGATGCGCAAAGAGTAGGCGGACGCGCCCGCGATGATCAGACGCGGTTTGATCTCGCGCGCCTGACGTTCCATCGCGTCGTAGTCGATCTCGCCCGCTTCGTTCAACCCGTAGCTGGCCACCTTGAACCACTTGCCGCTGATGTTCAGCGGCATGCCGTGCGTGAGGTGACCGCCTTCGGCCAGACTCATGCCCAGAATCGTGTCGCCGGGCTCAAGCGCCGCGAAGAAGACGGCCTGATTGGCCTGGGAGCCCGAATGCGGCTGCACATTGGCTGCCTCTGCGCCGAACAGGGCCTTCAGACGGTCGATGGCGAGCCGCTCCGCTTCATCGATGACTTCGCAGCCACCGTAGTAGCGCTTGCCGGGATAGCCCTCGGCGTACTTGTTGGTGAGTTGCGAACCCACAGCGGTTAGCACCGCAGGAGAGGTGTAATTCTCCGATGCAATGAGTTCAATGTGGTCTTCCTGCCTTTGATTCTCCCGGCAAATCACGTCCCAGATCGCGGGATCGACGTGCTGCAGGGCATCCTTTTCCGTGTCGAACATCCTATCCTCTTTGTCGAATCGATCGACTTAATATACATCGATTTAATTGCATCTAAAAGTCACTCGATTAAGTCGACTCAATCAGTCAACCATTTCGATGCGATATCCGGTGCGCGGGCGGGGAGTGCCCGAGGAACAAGGCACTGGATCCGTTGATTCGACAACGAATGATGATTCGATTACACTGCTACCTTACATTCATTGCACCGATTCAAGGAGAGTCGTCCCCATGTGGGCACCGGACCTGAAGGAATATGCCGGGGCGATCTATGAAAGGATTGCAGCGGCGCTCGAGAGCGACATCCACGCGGGCCGCCTGACCGCGGGCGCCCGGTTGCCGACGCTGAAGGAACTCGCCGCGCAGATCGGCGTGACGCCTGGCACCGTCAATCGTGCGTACGAACTCGCGCAACGGCGAGGCCTCGTCGAGGGCGAAGTCGGGCGCGGGACCTTCGTGCTACGTCGCGAAACGCCCGCTGCGAGCCGTGTCCAGTCGGTGCCGCCCGTCCAGGATTCCTCCGGCGGAATCATCGATCTGTCGATCGTCAAACCCAACCTTCTGCTTCAGGAGCCGTATATCCGCGCGGCGCTTGGAGAACTTGCGCAATCGAGCTCGTTGCCGGACATGCTCGATTACACGCCCGATGGCGGTCATCCCCTGCACCGACAGGCGGGGGCAATGTGGATGCAGCACTCCGGTTTTCCCGCCCGAACCGAACAGGTTCTCCTCACGGCCGGTGCTCAACACGGGCTCTGGGTGGCGGTCAATGCGCTCACGAAACCCGGCGACCTCGTGTGCTGCGAGTCGCTCTGTTACCCGGGCGTGGCCTCGGTCGTGCTGAGTCTGGGCCGCCGCATTCGCGGCGTACGTCAGGATCAGGAGGGCATGGAGCCGGATAGCCTGCGCGAGATCTGCCGCGAGGAACGTCCCGCTCTGGTGATCTGCATCGCTACCTGCCAGAACCCGACCACGGCGGTGATGCCGGAAAACCGGCGACGCGAGATCGCACAGATCGCGCGCGATTTTGATTTTCTCCTGCTCGACGACGACCTGTACGGTTTTCTGGCGCCCACGCCGGTTCCCCCACTCGCTACCTTCGCCCCCGAGCGCACGATCTATTTGACGAGCCTGTCGAAGTCCGTTGCGTCGACCATACGCCTCGGCTACATGCATTGCCCGCCGGAGTGGCTGGCGCGCATGACCGCAAGCGTGCGAACGAGCGTCTGGATGGTGTCACCCCTTGCAGCACAGATCGCGACGCATCTGATCACGAGCGGGCAAGCCGCGGAAATGGCCCACAACCAGTGTCAGGAAGCGCGCGCGCGGCAAATCATGGTGCGCGAATTGCTCGGGCAATTTGAGTACAAGGCTCAGCCGACCTCGTTCCACATCTGGCTCAAATTGCCGTCACGCTGGTCGAGCGGAGAACACTTTGCCGTGCTGGCACGAAGCCATCAGTTGATGATTTCCGGCGGCGACACCTTTTCGGTCAACCGCGATGAACAGGGGCGTCAGTGGATTCGCGTCGCTGTGATGGCATCGACGCAGGACCATATGCGTTTCGTGCTCACCAAGCTGGCCGGGCTGATGAACACGCCGGACTCGGTCTGGCTGTAACGCCGATTCGTTTCCCATGCATGGAAGAACCGGTCGGTGGTCCTTGCAGGCAGATGGCCAGCGCCGTGTCTGGGTGGGGCGCGCCTTGGCGGTCAAGGGCGCGGATTTGCTGAACGTCTCGCGTGCGTTCAGCGAAGGGAAGTGAGTGCTCGATGGGGAGCGAGACGGTCCCGCAGGTTATCGGTGGCGGCTGCGGCTGCGTTGACCGGCAGACGGTGTGCATCCGGTATCGGCGGCGGATTCAATGCGGACGCGCACTTCATGGAGAATCCTGCGGGAGTGGGATCAAAATAAACCCGTCGACCCCCTCCTTTTAGGGATCTGCGTGGCAACGATCGATATGCATGCACGTCTTGCGGCGATGGCATGTGAGGCGACGTGGTTCCGGCAAGCACTCACCGCGGTCCACAACCTGAATCCACACGCGTGGCGCATCGTGCATCGGCAGATATTGCCTGCATGTATCGGATGGCGGCGAGAACGCGAGCGCCGTACTTCGCGCGAGCGCCTCGCCTGCATCCATGTCCGTTGGCTGAACGACCAACGTCTCTTCCGAAAGTCAGAAGACCGCCAGTCCGCCAACGGCATGGCTGACATCCTCAATCATCCGACCTCACCGGACGTCATCGCCGAGCGTACCGTACGACGTGCCCGCCGTCGGCGGAGCACGAATGCGAAGACACCGAGCAGCACGACAACCGCCGGCGCCGCGAGCATCAGCGGCCGGGCCCGCACGAGCAGCGGAACCGGGCCGCCGCTGCGCGCGACGGCCACGTCGTCGGGCGTCACGGTCACGTTCGCGTTGCCGTACTGCGCGAGCACGTAGTTCGCGATCGCGGCGACCTGATCGTCCTTCAGCGGCTGGACGTAGGAATCCTCACCGAACGACGGCATCAGCACGTGCTGGCCGCCCGCGTCGCGATCGACACCGTACAGGATCGCCGCGATCAGGTTCGACGGATTGCGCGAGCCCGTGGCGGTATTGTTCGACAGCGACGGATAGGCCTGACTCGGGCTGCCCTTGCCGTTGGCCTGGTGACAGCTCGCGCAGTAACCGCTGAACAGCGCTTCACCCGTCGTCAGCGTACCGTTCGCATTCAACGCGGTCGTGCCGCGCAACGTCGCTTCGCTGCTGACCGCGCGGCCGTGCGCGAATGCCGGTTCGGACTCGTGCTCGTCGCGGATCGGCTTCGTGCTGCGCAGATACGTGACGATCGATTTCAGGTCCGCGTCCGACAGATACTGCAGGCTGTTCTGCACGGCCTCCGCCATCGGTCCGGCCGCCTGGTTCTTGCCGGGTGCGCGGCCGGTCTTCAGGTACGACACCAGCTCGTCGTCGGTCCATGCGCCGATGCCGCTTACCGGATCCGACGTGATGTTCGGCGCATACCACGCGCCGAGCTGTGCACCGCCCAGGTTGCGGCTGAAGTCTTCGGCCATCAGCGCATTGCGCGGCGTATGGCACGCACTGCAGTGCGCGAGCACATTGGTCAGGTACGCGCCGCGATTCCACTGTGCGTCGTGCGCCGGATCGGCTTCGAAACGCTTGTCCGACAGGAACAGCATGTTCCAGCCCGTCATCGCGACGCGCATGCCGAACGGGAACGGCAGGTTCGTCGTGGGTGCGGGCTCGTCGACCGGCTTCACGGCGTGCATGAAGTAGCTGTAGAGCGCGTGCACGTCGTTGTCGCTGAGGCCGCTGTACGACGTATACGGCATGGCCGGATACAGGCGCGCGCCGTCCGCGCGTACGCCTCCGCGCAGCGCGCGAGCGAACTGCACCTCGGTGTAGTTGCCGATGCCGGCCGTTTTCGACGGCGTGATGTTGCTCGAATAGATCTGCCCCATCGGCGACGCGATACCGTACCCGCCCGCGAACGGCTTGCCGCCGTCGAGCGCCGTATGGCACGCCATGCAGTCCGCCGCGATCGCGAGTTGATGGCCTTTTTCGATCAGCGCGGCGTCGGCCGACGTCGACGCCGCGCCGGTCGCTGTTTCCTGCGCGAACGCGGGCGTGCTGCCGACGCTGCCGAACAGCGCGAGTGCGATGGCCGCGCGGTAGCCGGCGCCGCGCAGCGTGCGAAGTTGTCGTTGGATCGTGTGTGTCATCGAATCAACCCTTCGCGAGGCTCGCGGAAATCGAATCCGCAGCCTTCAGGCCGAGGGCCGCCATCGACAGCGTCGTATTGACGACGGACGCCGACGGCATCGCGCCGCCGCCCGGCAACCACAGGTTCGCGTGATCGTGCGTGCGGCAGTCGCCGTCGACGACCGAATTCTTCGGATCGGAGCCCATGATGGTGCCGCCCATGATGTGATTGTTCGCGTTCAGCGTCTTCGTGATGTTGAACTCGACCGCGTCGAACAGGCTGCCGATATGCGTGAGCTGCTTGCATGCCGCGTCGTAGCCGCGCCGCACATAGTCGCCGACGTCGTAGTGGATGTCGGGGCACGCGAGGCCGAGCGGATCGAAGCGTGTCTTGCTGAGCGTCAGGCGGTTGTTCGGGTCCGGCAGCGGTTCGAGGCTGATCGACAGGTCGACGCCGTAGATCGCGCGGCGCCGGATTTCCTCGTCGAGCGCCTTGCCGACCAGGCCGAGCTTCAGCGCCTGCTGCGTGGCCGGCCCGACGCGCGAGATGTTGTTCAGGATCATCTTGTTCGCCGAATACTGCCCGCGGAAATCGCCGTCGCGCGGGCCGACGATACAGCTGCTCTGCGCGGGGCCACGGCCGAGCCACATCGGCTCGTTCGCGAGGAACGTGCAGTGGAAGCCCGAGTGATCCATCATGTTGCGCCCGACCTGGTCCGAGCCGTTCGCGATGCCGTGCGGATTGCGTTCGTTCGCGGCCAGCAGCAGCAGGCGCGGCGTCTCGATGCCGTTGCACGCGAGCACGAACATCTTGCCGCTGGCCTTGTGCGACTTGTGCGACGCGTCGTACCAGTGCACGGCCGTCACGCGATTGTTCGCATCGGTGTCGATCTTGTAGACGACCGATTCGGCGAGCACTTTCGCACCCTTGCGCTCCGCGCGCTCGATGTGGTGGATACCGCTGTACATCGCGCCGATCGGGCAGATCGGCTGGCAATTGTTGTTGCCGCAGCAGACCGGACGGCCGTGCCAAGGCCGCGTGCTGCGTGCCTGCGGAATCGGGATCGACCGGTAGCCATGCGCATTGACGATTTCGGCGAAGCGCCGGTCGCCATGGCCCCACGGCACCATGTCCATCGGATACGGGCGGCTGCGCTGCGACGGCGACTGCATCGCCGGATCGCTCGGCCCGGCGACGCCCATTTCCTCTTCCGCGCGGCAATAGTACGGCTCGAGGTCGTCATAGGAGATCGGCCAGTCGCGGCCGACACCGTAAGTCGACTTCATCCGGAAATCGACCGGTAGGTGCCGCCAGCTCGACGCGGCCCAGTGCCACGTCGTGCCGCCGACGGTGCGCAGATAGCCCTGCTGGAAACTCTGGCCATCCCGTCCGCTCAGGCCGACGTAGTTGTTCTTCGGAAAATACAGCGGGGCGGGCGCATTCGGCGCCTGCGGGTAGAGGCCCTGGAAGTCGGAGCCCACGCGATTGTCGAAGGGCATGTTGCGCCAGTTCTCGACCGCCTGACCACGCTCGATGCGCAGGCCGGATTCGATGACCAGCACCGAATGCCCCTGGCTGACCAACTGGTCGGCGATCAGGCCGCCAACCACGCCGGACCCCACGATCACGACATCGGCCGATACGTCGCCGTTCGATTCAAATACAGGAGTTCTCATGAGGTTCAGGCGTGCGTTTGCGGGTGCTGGGTAGTTGCTGACGCAACCGTTTTGCGGGGCGGCGCGACATCGGCCGGTGGCGGTTCGGCGGTCCACCATAGCGGGCCGTTCGAACAATAGGTCGGTGCGCTCATGCCGTCGTGGACGGTGTCGTACATCAGCGCATCGGCATAGGCGACCATCACGGCCTTCTGGCCGTGGCCGACGGTGCCCGTGTACCACGCGGCGACGATCGCGAGCGCCGTGTCGTGCAGGCCTGCGCCGTCGGCATCGGCCAGCAGTTGCGCGGGTGTCTGGCCGGCGCGGACGCGTTGCGCCAGCGCGGTTGCACGCGTGGCAAAGCCGGGGTCCGTGCGACGGAATGCGTCGACGAGGCGAGCAGCCGTCGTCGGGTCGAGATTCGCGTGGCCGGTGAGCGCTTTCGACAGCGCGAGAAAGGTCCGGGTGTCGAGCGACGGCTGCTGCGCGAATGCATGTCCGGGTGCGGCGGTGAGCAATCCGACTTGCGTCAGCGCCGCCGCCATCATTTTCAGCACCGCTCTACGGGTCATGCCGGCGCGCGCATAAATGCGCGATTCATTTTTGTGTGGGGCCATGTCGTTTTCGTCTTTTTCGCGAGTCGTTGCTCGCATGTTTTCTTTCTTCCGAATATTCCGCGTCGGGAGCCGCACCGGGCCGAAACGACCCGAATACGTCCCCCGCGGCGCTGCGTTACCTGTCCGAGCGCATCGGCAAACGACCATTGCCGGCTGGACGAGGTATTGCACGCGCCGCATGCGAAGATTTTTATCTGTTCACGCGAGACAGCGTTCGGGCACGAGATTATGGAACCGGTTCCATTCGCGCGTCCAGTGTCTCGTTCAAATTTCATCTCAACGGCGGAGTGTATCGATATCGGTCGAATCGCGTATTTTCAACACGGTATCGGCCCGCTGTGACCGATTTAGAACGAAATCGAAAGCTTGAAGTAATTAAAACGTCGGGATTCGACTGCTGTATTGCCGAAGTGAGCAGTGCGACGGCAGCGCGAGCGTCGTCGACGATACGGTTTTGCGACAGGCGCGAGGGAGTGCGACTTACTTGATTGCCGCGGCACCGGCTGCCGCGATGACACTATCCTGCACACCCGCGCCACCGCTGGCCCCGATCGCGCCGATCAGGTGCCCGTCGATCACGATCGGGATGCCGCCTTCGCCCGCGAGAATCCCCGGGATGCTGAGATTGGCGGTCGCGCCGTTGTTGATGGCGTTTTGCAGATCCCGGGTCTGTCTGCGGAATCGAGCCGACGCGCGCGCCTTGGCCTCCGCGATTTCAACCGATGCGAGTTGCGTCCCGTCCATTTTGTCGCACGAAACCAGGTTCCCGCCGCTGTCGACCACGGCAATCGCGTATTTCCAGTTTCGGCGTCGCGCCTCTGTTTCGGCGGCCGCCATGGCGGTACGCGCCTGCGTCAGCGTGATGGGCGGGCCGTAAGGGATGTCGTATGGCAGTTGTTCGGGGACGGGCGCGGACGCGGTGGTTTGTGCTGATGCATGGGCCGCTAATATTGCGCTGGCTGCGATGAGAATCGGGAATTTATTCGAAAACATGGAGTGCCGATACGGATGCCCCTGATTACTTCAGGTGCCGGTGAATGAGAAAGAACACGATGCGATTCCGCGACGATGCATTTCCCGGCTCGATTGCCGGGGCATGTCGCGATCGCGGGGAAAATATATTGCATCCTGGGTTAGCGTGCAGTGAAGCGGGGCGGTGCGTGTCGCCACGAGGTTTCCGACGGCCAGCAGACGAACCTGCGCGGGCAGGTCCGCCCCGATATCGATCATCGCCGGCAGGGGCGTTGCGCGCACATGCGGGTAGCAGAACGCTGGCCGGTCCGGCCAGCGATACCGCTGCGGGCATGTGTCGTCCGGATCAACTGAAGTGATGGCTGAACTCGAGCCACAGCGTGCGGCCGTACGGCATGTAGTAGCCCACGGTGTAGTACGGCCAGCCGGAGGAATCGTCGTGCTTGATCGTATTGAACACGTTGTTCATCACGAAGGTCAGTGACGTATCCCGCGAGAACTGGTGCGAGATGCTCAGGTTCGCGAGTGTGGTCGGCGTCAGATACGCGGTCTGGGCGGCGTTCGGTACCTTGCCGTAGCGCTCGAGCTGCACCGTCGACGTCCACTTCGGGATCGACCAGGTCAGGCTCAGCATGAGCTTGTCCGGCCATTCGGGGTTGCCGGTCGGGTTGGCGAGCGAATGCAGGAGATCCTGTACCGGGCCGTTCGTGTACTGCTGATATTTGTGGCTCAGGACCTTGGTGAAGTTGGCGCTCAGCAGGAAGGTGCCGGCGCGGCCGAGGCGAAAGCGCCATTTGCCGCCGAGGTCGAAGCCCGTCGTCTTTTCCATCGCGGCGTTGATCGGGTTCACGAGGATCGTGTTGATCGCGCCGGGGTCGAGCACGGCCGTCAGCGGGTTGCGGATCACGCGGCTCAGCGCGTCCACGCAGTTGGGCGAGCTGGCGCTCAGTTGCCCCGCCCGGCACGCGGCCTCGGTTCTCAGCAGGTTGTCCGGATCGATGGTCGTCACCAGATTGTCGATGCGAATGTTGTAGTAGTCGGCCGACAGGTCGATGTCCGGCGTGGGCGCGAGCACGAAGCCGGCGCCCCATGATTTCCCGTTTTCCGGCTTCAGGTTCGCATTGCCCTTCTGAATGAAGTTCGAGCCCGGCGACACGTTCGCGTATTCGCATGAGGCGAGCGATTTCCCCGACTGGTTGCAGCGGAAGTAGTCGGTGGTCGATTCGAAATAGCCCTTCGACTGGCTCATGAAGATGTAATTCATGTCCGGCGCGCGAAAGCTCGTGCCGTAATTGCCGCGCAGCAACAGCTCGCGCAGCGGCCGGTATTCGAGCCCCAGGTCGTAGGTCAGCTTGTTGTTGCGGGTGCCCGCGAACGAGTAGTCGTCATAGCGCGTTGCGACGTTCGCGGTCAGCTGGCTCAGGATCGGGACGCGCAGCTCGACCGCGGCGGCGTAGCGCTTGCGGTTGCCGCTCGCACCGGTTGCGCCGGCGGCGTTGTAGTAGACGCCCTGGTTCAGGGCAGGGTCGATCGAATTGCTGAAGCCTTGCGTGCCGTATTCGATCACGCCGGCGGCGCGCACGGGGCCGGCCGGCAGCGAGAACAGGTTGCCGTTGGCGGCGAGGCTGACGGTCTGCGTCCACGTGTTGTTCCTGCTGGTCGATTCACCGTACATCGACGCGAACTGGTTCGGTGTGAGCGGGGTCGCGAAGCGTGCGGCGTTGGGCGCGTAGATCGGCGCACCGTCGGCGGCGGTACCGAGCTGCGGGCCGAGGTAATAGCTGTCGACGTTCGACAGCAGGCGCGGCACGGTCGCGCGGCTCTGATAGCCGGACGCGCTGTACGTGAACTCGTAGTTCCAGCTGCTGTCGGGCACTTTGCCGCGCAGGCCGGTGATCAGGTTGCCCGCGACGTCGTTCCAGTGCTTGTTCCATACCGACGCGCCGCCGATCTCCTGGGGCGAGATGCGCTTGGTCCACGCCTCGTTCGCGCCGGTTTCCTGGTTGAAGAAATAGCCGGTCGTCGCCGCGGCCGACGTCCAGCTCGGGCCGCGCGTGTTGTTCTCGGTCTGGTTCCAGGCGGTCGACACGGAGCCGAACAGCGTGACGAGATCGCTCAGCCGGTATTCGACGCCGCCGTACAGGTTCTCGCTGACATTGTTCGTTTGTGTTGTCCAGTACGACGGCTGCGCGCCGCCGCTGCCGCAGTACGCGCCATTGCGGGTGCCGACGGTCGAGGTGCCGCCGAATGCGCCGATGCCGGCGAGCGGGCCGCACGCGCCGGCGGCGCCGACGTAGCGGCCCGTGTCGAGGTTCTGGCGCGCCCAGGTCTTGGTCGGCGGTTCGCCTTCGAGCGTCGACGACGCCATGAAGTCGCGCTGCCCCGACCAGATCGGGTTGGTCTTGCTGATCTCGAGACCGAACACCGTGCTCAGCGCGCCGAATTCCTTGCCGCCCGACACCTGCAGCCGCCCGTTGCCGCCGCCGCCGTCCCAGGTGCGGCCGCCCTTGACGTTGACCTCGATGCCGTCGATGTGCTTCTTCATGATGATGTTGACGACGCCAGCAATCGCGTCCGAGCCGTACACGGCGGAGGCCGCGCCGTTCAGGATTTCGATGCGGTCGATCATCGCCGACGGAATGTTGGCCAGGTTCACGAAATTGACGTTGCCGTCGTACGCGATCGGGTAGTCCGCCACGCGCCGGCCGTCGACGAGCACGAGCGTGTGGTTCGGGCCGAGGCCGCGCAGGCTGAGCGCATTCGCGGCCGGCGTGAACGTGTTGCCGTAGTCGGCGCCTTGCGTGAAGCCGGTATTCTGGGTTTGCGACTGGAGCGCGTCGAAGACGTTTCGGTACCCTTTCGATTCGAGCTCCTGACCGGTAATGACGGTGACGGGCGTCGCCCCTTCCTTCTCGGAGCGCGGAATACGCGATCCCGTCACGACAAACGCCTTCAGCGATGCGGTGGCCGGTTTTTGCGTGGCAGCCTCGCCACGGGCCGGCGCGGAGGGGCTGGCCGCATTCGGCGGCGCGGCGACGGCGGCGGCTCCCGACGCGGCTTCCTGTGCCGCGACGGGCATCCAGGGTATCGCGAGGCCGGACAGGCAGAGCGCGATTGCGCCCACGCTCTTGATATGGAGCGACGTGTTTTGCATCTTCAAGTTGTGTTGACGAGCAAGTTCAATGGTTAGCAGTTGCCGGGTATCCATGCCGTTTGCGATGGCATGTCGACTCGCAACCCCCTGTCGTTCGCGCAATTCCTGTATTCGGATCGAGCACCCGGAATCACGGATGTAATCCGAAATGTGACGGGTGGCTCAATTTTTCCATCGGGTATCGAATTCGAGATTAATGGTCGGCGCGCGTGGCGAGAGACTTTATCGATCGATTTTTGGTCGGGCAAATGATCGATGCTTGTATTGATATGGATAGGGTGGGGTAAATTGAAATCACGATGGAATTGGATTTGTTTTTTGAAAACGGGGAAAGACATCCGGATTAAGGCGGTGTGCGAGGTTGCGGCTGTTCGTTCGCCGCGGGTTCACTCCGTCGGGGCTGCGTGCCGCAACGGTCGATCGTCGTGCATGGAACCGGCGCGACCACGCTCGTATTGGCCGAGCTTGCCTCGATCAATGGCCTGCAATCCGCCGGAATATACGACGTGCGCGGTGTTGGGGGCAGCGGATGATGCGTGCCCCGGCAGTTCGGCGATGATGCACGGCGCCGGATGCCGATCCCGTTCGAGTCGACTTCTGCGTCGGGAAGCATCGCTTCCGACGAGTAAATTTATGTGGAAGTTTGATGTGGGTAAACTTGTTCAGATTATCGTGCGCACTGAAATGGGGAATGTTTGATGCAATTAAACTCGCGCATTCGTCGTCGTCAATTTGAAAAGTTTGATGTGATCAAACTTTTGTCTTTCCATCAAAAAAAGTTTGACGGTCAAAATTTTTTCTTGATATCTTCTGTAATCAACGGGTGGCGTCTTTTGATGGATTAATTCCTTATCGAATATCTTTGCCTTCCATTCGCATGATTGCGTCTGGGTAGCACTCCGTCGGTCTCTGCTCGAGCGGACGGGCATCCGTTTCATTCTCCGGAATCTAATCAATTTCGATGAGCAGGTATTTTCCCCGTATCGAGCGATCGACGGGTAGGAATCGTATTTTCGAAAATAAGTAAATCGGGCTTTCCGGGTTTCGAATCAGACACTGCCGCTATCCGGGCCGTGGGGCATCGTGCATCGGCGACATTCGCGTTGGGGGACTGAAGGTGGGTATCAAGATCGAGGATGGCGTGCTCGCGTCCGGAGGCGGACCGGCGAGGCCCGGACGCCAGCGGCAGTTCGGCGGGAAACAGCGGAACCCGGTGCGCCGCTTCGGCGGTATCGCAGCCGTTCTGCTGCTGCATGTGTTGCTGGTCTACGCGCTCCTCAACGGCCTCGCGACCAAGGTCGTGCAGGTTATCCAGCATCCGATCGAAACCCGCATCATCGAACCGGTGAAGCCGCCGCCGCCCCCGCCGCCTTTGCCGGTGGTCAAGCTGCCGCCGCCGAAGGCGACGTTGCCGCCGCCGCCATTCGTGCCGCCGGCGGAGGTACCGGTGCAGGCGCCTCCGCAGGCAGCGATCACGCATCAGGCCGCGCCCGTGCCGTCCGCGCCGGCCGTGCAGGCACCCGTCGTCGCGCCGCCGGCGCCGGCGGCGAAGCCGGTCAGCCATGAAGTCGGCGTGGTCTGCCCGAATTCCGACCAGATGCGTGCATCGATGCAGTATCCGAAGGAAGCGCAGGAAAACAACATCACGGGCGATGTCACGATCGAATTCGTCGTCGATGCGGACGGCAACGTCACCAACGTACGGGTGTCGCAGTCGGCCGATCCAGTCCTGGATCGCGCTGCCTACAACACGGTCAAGCGATTCAAGTGCATGGCGCAGGGGCAGCCGGTGCGCGTCCAGGTTCCGTTCTCGTTCAACCTGAACTGACCCGTGCAGGGCCCTGGGGCGGCAGGACGGGAATTTCAATCGATCAGTTAAACGAAATAAGTGGAGTAGGTATGGCAAAGCGTTCACTGGCTGCACTCGCGGCCTGCATGTTGATATCCTCCGTCGCGCTCGAGGCGCTGGTTGTGCCGCAGCCGGCGTTTGCCGAGGCGAGCGCGCCGGTGGCCGTGGCCGCGACGGCGTCCGCGCCGCAGGCGGCTGCGGACGAGCCATTGCCGCCGCCTGCACCGGCGGCGACGCAGGCCGTCGAGAATCCGTACGGGCTCGGCGCGCTGTGGAAGAACGGCGATTTCGTCGCACGATTCGTGCTGATTCTGCTCGTGATCATGTCGATGGGCAGTTGGTACATCATGATCGCGAAGTTCCTCGAGCAATTCCGTGCGAACCGGCGTGCGAAGCTCGCGGACGAGCAGCTCTGGTCCGCGCCGTCGCTATCGGCCGGCGCGAGCCTGCTCGACGAGGCGTCGCCGTTCCGTTTCATCGCCGAGACCGCGATCGAGGCCGGCGAGCATCACGACGCGGCGTTGCTCGAGGCGGTCGACCGCAATACGTGGATCGACGTCTCGGTCGAGCGCGCGATTACCAACGTGTCGAACCGGCTGCAGGATGGTCTCGCGTTCCTCGCGACAGTTGGATCGACCGCGCCGTTCGTCGGCCTGTTCGGCACGGTGTGGGGCATCTATCACGCGCTGACGGCCATCGGCATCGCCGGGCAGGCGTCGATCGACAAGGTCGCGGGCCCGGTCGGCGAGGCGCTGATCATGACGGCGATCGGGCTCGCTGTCGCGGTGCCGGCCGTGCTCGGCTACAACTTCCTGGTCCGTCGCAACAAGTCGCTGATGGAGCGGGTGCGCAACTTCGGCGCACAGCTGCATACGGTGCTGCTCGCGGGCGGCAAGCGCACGGTGCGGGCCGCCGGTACGCCGGCCGCGTCGCTCGTGCACTGACGCAGGCGGGAGTGCACGATGGCCATGAACGTCGGGCAGGACGACAACGACGACGTGATCGCCAACATCAACACGACGCCGCTCGTCGACGTGATGCTGGTGTTGCTGATCATTTTCCTGATCACGATCCCGGTCGTAACTCACACGATTCCGCTGGAGCTGCCGAAGGAAACGGTGCAGCCATTGGAGACGACGCCGAAAAGCGTCGAAATCGCGGTGAATCGCGACGGGCAATTCTTCTGGGGCGAAACGCACGTGGACGGCCCGACGCTGCTCGCGAAGCTGAAGGGCATCTCGCAGATGTCACCGCAGCCCGACGTGCACGTACGCGGCGACGAGAACACGCGCTACGAATTCATCGGGCGCGTGATCACCGCGTGCGAACGGTCGGGCATCGCCAAGGTTTCTTTCATCACCGAGCCGCCGGCGCGCGGCGGGTAGGAGTCGACGATGGGCATGAACGTATCTTCGGGCGACGGCGAGCCGGACGTGATGGTCGACATCAACACCACGCCGCTGATCGACGTGATGCTGGTGCTGCTGATCATGTTGATCATCACGATCCCGATCCAGATGCACTCGGTCCGGATGGACCTGCCGGTCGGCAATCCGCCGCCACCGTCGAAGCCGCCGGAGGCCGTGCAGATCGACATCGCCGCCGATGGCGCAACGACCTGGAACGGCGCGCGAGTGCCGGATCGCGCGGCACTCGAGCAGAAGCTCGCGCACGTCGCCGCGGAGCCCGTGCAGGCGGAGATCCGCCTGCGTCCGGACAAGCTCGCGCCGTACCGGGCCGTCGCCGGCGTGCTGGCAAGCGCGCAGCGTGTCGGGGCGACGAAGATCGGCCTCATCGGCAACGAGCAGTACATGCCGTGAAGCTGGCGGCAGGGCCGGAGACCGGCACCTTGCGAGGCCCGACGAGCCCTTGACGGAGTGGACGATGCGACACGATAACCGGGAATCCATATCGATCAGTAGTGCAAATGTAGGGAGGAGATGTGAAAACCGGGAAAGCCGTAACATCGAATGTCCGCCGCGCGATCACGGTTTCCGTCGGTACGCAGTCGCGCTGAATGCGCACTGCGATCGCGTCGACCGGGGGAGCGTATTCATCAAACAGTTTCGACTACGGGTTCGTGTCTCACTATGGTTTCGTCTTCCGATGAATCGATGCTTGTCGCCACCTCGATGGGAAACAAGATTCGCACGCTGCGCCGGCAGCTCAAGCTCACGCTGGATGTGACCGCCGCTGCGGCTGGCATTTCCAAACCGTTCCTGTCGCAGATCGAACGCGGACGCGCGATGCCGTCGATCGCGACGCTCGTCGGCATCGCGAAGGCGCTGGGCGTGACGATCGACCATTTCGTCGGCGCGTCGCCCGACACGCCGACGGCGTGCCAGTGCGAATCGCTGCAGCATTGCGGCGTCGAGTCGCTAGCCAGTGCGTTCGCACAGCTTTCGCATCTGGCGAGCGGAACGAAGCTGGATGCGAGGCTGTTCCGGATTCCACGGGGCCGGGCCACGCCTGAAGCAGCACCTTACGCCGGCGAGGCATTCGTCTACGTGATGAACGGCGAGCTCGAGCTGACGCTGGACGACCGCACCGTCGTGCTGAAAGCGGGCGATGCCGCGCACTACGAGTCGACCCCGACCCAGGTCTGGAGCAACGCCACCAACGAGGAAGCGGTGATCGTCTGGGTCGGGGCGCCGGCCGGAGCCTGAGAGAACACGAAAACGCATCCGTTTCACCGGGTGCTTACATAAGTATTACTGAATGTTTTTGGATGGAACGTGTGAGGCGTGCGGTCGGGATGGCCGCGCCAAACGAAGGAGCCGGCAACACGGGGCGCAGGTCGCGTTGCCGGCGGGCTCGAGGCAGTGCAGGTGGCAGGTCGGAAATCACGGGGCCGGTGCGCAGGGCCCGGAAGCGGGCGGGGATTCACAAGATCCCGGGCAAAACCGGTGGGTTCTTATTGATGAACGAGTGGACCAAGATGAAGCAGAAAGTTTTGGCGTTGGCTATCAAGAGGATGATCTGGGCGGAAATGGCGCTGACGGCCACGCTGGCGGCGCCGGCATTCGCGCAGAGTCAGCCGTCGCCCGGGGGGGCTGAGATTGCGACGGCGGTCGCGCAGGATGCGCCTGTGCCGACCGGTGAGCCGGGCCCGGGAGCCGGCGTGCCGGCCGGTGGCGCGGCGGCGCAGGGCAAGGTCGCGCAGATCAAGCGCTTCGAGGTGACGGGCTCGCTGATCCGCAGTGCGGACAAGGTCGGCTTCAACCAGGTGCAGACCGTCACGGCCAAGGACATCGAGAACAGCGGCTACACGACGGTATCGGATTTCCTGCGCGGCGTGTCGGCGAACTCGTCAAGCAGCTGGGGCGAAGGCTCGGGCGCGCAGGGCAGTTTCGCGCCGGGCGGTGCGGGCATCGCATTGCGCGGTCTCAGCGAAAAGTACACGCTGGTGCTGGTGGACGGGCAGCGCGTGGCACCCTACGCGTTCGCCGTGAACGGCACCGACCAGTTCTTCGACCTGAACACGCTGCCGATCAACATCATCGACCGCATCGAGATCGTCAAGACCGGCGCTGTGTCGCAGTACGGCTCGGATGCCATCGCGGGCGTCGTGAACATCATCACCAAGAAGAACTTCCAGGGGCTCGAGCTTGGCGGCAGCTACGGCGGCGCGACGCAGGGCGGCGGCGGCGCGGGCACGACCCAGTTCAGCATCCTGGGCGGCATCGGCGACCTGAATTCGGATCGCTTCAACGTGACCGCGGCGCTCAGCTACTACAAGTCCAACGGGATTCTGGCGTCCGATCGCGACATGTCGCAGAACCAGAATTTCTCGAATTTCCCCGGCGGCCTGGACAACGAATCGCTGTCGTACTGGCGGCGCAATGGCACCGACGTGCCGCTGTCGCCATGCCCGCGCGGCGGCAAGGCGATTCCGGCCGGCTCGACTGCGCAGGCATTCGGCGAAAGCGGCAGCGTGTGCGGCAACAATACCGCATACGCATCGTCGATCTCGCCGTGGACCGAACGCTTGAGCGCGAAGGTGCATGCCGACTTCAAGATCAACGACGCGATGCAGGCATTCGCCGACCTGTGGGAAAGCAACAATACGACGGTCACGAACACCGGCGTCGAGCGCCTGCGTTCGAATACGCAGACGTACGATCCCGCGACGGGGGGCGTCAAGCTGGTGCCGAACGTCGTGCCGGGCAGCAATCCGTACAATCCGTTCGGCACGCCGACGCAGCTTCGCTACACGTTCGGAGACACGCAGTCTGTTCGCACGAGCGCGAATTTCTGGCGGGCGGCGACGGGCGTCAAGGGTACCTTCTCCACACCCAAGGTGGGCGACTGGGATTGGTCGGTGGCGTACTCGCACTCGCAGAGCGAGGTGTCGAACGACTTCTCGAACCGGATGCGGGCATCCGCGCTGGAGAACATCGTTCAGAACGGCGGGTTCGACTTCGCGAATCCGGCCGCGACGCCGCATGGCCTCGATGGCGCCTATGGCAGCACCAGCACGCAGGCGATCACGAAACTCGACTCGGTCGATGCGACGATTGCGACGCCGAACCTGTTCACGCTGCCCACCGGCAACGTCGGACTCGGCCTGGGTACGCAATTCCTGCATGAAACCCAGTACATCGGCACGGGCTCGGGCTGGGCGGACGGCACGCTCATCCGGCCGGCGATGCAGTCGGTCAACGGCCAGCGCAATGTCGCGGCGGTCTACTACCAGCTCGACGTACCGATCCTGAAAAACCTCACCTTCAGCCAGTCGGGCCGCTACGATCACTACAGCGATTTCGGCGGGGCGTTTTCGCCGCGCTTCGCGCTGCGTTTCCAGCCGGTGCGCGAGTTCACGACCTACGCGTCGTACACGCGCGGCTTCCGTGCACCGACGCTGATCGAGAATACGGCGTCACGTACCTTCTCCACGCAAGGCGTGATCGACGCGCACGATCGGAACGCGCCCGGCTCGTACAACCTGACGGAAGAAATCCAGGCGGGCAACCAGAACCTGCAGCCCGAGCGTACGAAGAACTACAACATCGGCTTCCAGCTGTCGCCGACGCGCACGACCGACATCGGCTTCGACTGGTACAAGATCCACGTCGACAACGTGATCGGTACCGACGACGTGCAGAGCGTGGTCGACGCGAACGATCCGTCTCGCGTGATACGCAACCCGAACGGTTCGATCGCGTACGTGGTGATGCCGTACAAGAACCTGTCGCATCTCGACACGGACGGCTTCGAGACGACGTTCCGCCAGTCGGTGAAGACGGCGATCGGCACGTTCACGCTGTCGGGCGACTGGGCGTACGTGTGGCACTTCAAGATGCCGGTGGGCGGCGTCGATACCGACTTCGCGGGCAACAACGGTTCGGTGAACCAGCCGTTCGGCGGCAGCTTCCCGCGCTGGAAGGGCAATACGGACCTGAACTGGAACTACCGGAAGTGGAACACGACGCTGACGTGGATCTACGTGGGCCCGTACAGCCAGGCGATCCTGCCGGCCGGGAACTACCCGAACATGCAGGACAGCGTCGCGTCGTACAGCCAGTTCAACATGACCGTCAGCTATACCGGGTTCAAGCACTGGACGCTGTATGCGGGCATCAACAACATCTTCAACCGCAAGCCGCCGTTCGATCCCGTGTACATGAACGCGGCCTACCAGACCGGCTACGACACGTCGCTGTACACGTACGTCGGCCGCTTTGCGCAGGCCGGTGCGACCTACCGGTTCTGACGGCGCGTGCCCGCGCATGCGGTCGGCCGTTGCGGTCGCCGACCGCATGCGTTTCCGCATTTCGAATCGACATGGCACCGGCCGCGCGCCGGTGCGATCACACGAAGACCGATGATGACAGTATCGATGTTGCACGCGCGGCGCGCGCAGGCGATCGCGGCCCGGGGCGCGATCGCCGTGTGCGCAGCCGTGCTCGCGTACGGCGTCGCGATCGCGGGCGCGGTGGCTGCGCCGGCGATCGCGCAGTTCGGCGCGCCGAAGTATCCGGCGGGATTCACGCATTTCGCGTATGCGGACCCCGACGCGCCGGACGACGGCACTTTGGCCTTTCAGAACTACAACGAAGCGCAGAGCTACGATTCGCTGAACCCGTTCCTCGTGCGCGGCTCGCCCGCACCGGACATCAAGAACCTGATGTTCGACACGCTGATGCAGCGCAGCTGGGACGAGCTCGCATCCGAGTATGCATTGATCGCCGACGACGTTCAGGTCGCGCCCGACGGACTCTCGGCCACGTTCCACATCGATCCGGCCGCACGTTTCTCCAACGGCGACCCGATCACGGCGGACGACGTCAAATACTCGTTCGACACGCTGTCGGGCCCGCAGGCGTCGCCGCTCTTCAACGCGCAGTTTTCGGTGATCCGGCGCGCAGTGGTCGTCGACGGCCACACGGTGCGCTTCGAGTTCAAGCATGCGGAGCGCGACGCCGCGCTGATCGCGGGCGACCTGCCGGTGTTCTCGCCGAAGTGGGGCATGCGGGCCGACGGCACGCGGCCGCCGTTCGACCAGATCGCAACGGTGCCGCCGATCGCGAGCGGCCCTTACCTGATCGAACAGCGCAAGAACGACAAGCAGATCGTCTATGTGCGCAATCCGCGTTACTGGGCCGCGAACCTGCCGTCGCGGCGCGGCATGTACCGCTTCGCGCGCGTGTCGTTCAAGCTGTATCTCGACCAGTACACGATGCTGGAGGCATTCAAGGCCGGCGACATCGATGCGCGCATGGAATACAGCGCGACGCAATGGGCACGTCGTTACGTCGGCCGCAATTTCCGCAACGGGATGCTGAAGCAGGGGGAATTCCCGGACGGCCCCGCACAGATGCAGGGCTTTCTGATCAACCTGCGCAAACCGCAGTTCTCCGACGTACGCGTGCGTCATGCATTGACGCTCGCATTCGACTACGACTGGATGAACCGGATGATGTTCTACGGGCAGTACCGCCGCACGGACAGCTTCTGGGCGGCGAGCCCGTTCGGCGCGAAGGGCATGCCGAGCGAGCGCGAGCTGGCGCTGCTCGCGCCGTATCGCGCCGAACTGCCGGCCGAGGTGTTCGGCCCGATGATCCGGCCGCCGTCGACGCTGCCGCCTGGCTCGTTGCGCGCGAACCTGAAGCAGGCGCGCGACCTGCTCGCGCAGGCCGGCTGGCATTTTCGGGACGGTGCGCTGCGCGACGCGAACGGCACGCCGATGACGATCGAGATCATCGACGACCAGCCGGGCATGGACCGGTTGATCCTGCCGTACATCCAGGCGCTCGGCACGCTCGGCATCCGCGCGTCGCTGCACGAGCTCGACAGCGCGCTTTACCAGCGGCGCCTGGACAACTTCCAGTACGACATGACGACCTTCATCTATTCGCCCGTCACGATCCCGGGGGCGGAGCTCGCACGCCGTTTCGGCAGCGCGGCGGCGTCCCAGGTCGGCTCCGAGAACTATCCGGGCGTGAAGTCGAAGGCGGTCGACGCGCTGATCCGCGCGGCGCTCGCGGCCGACACGCTCGACGATCTCGAGACGGCCACGCACGCGCTCGACCGCGTGCTGATCAACCTGTACATCCTCGTGCCGCATTACTATCTGCCGAACGCACGGATCGCGTACAAGGCGAGCTACGGACATCCGGCCATCGTTCCGGATTCCTACCAGTACGAGGACTGGATCATCAGCTACTGGTACCGGAAGAAACCGGCGGGCGCCGCGCGGGTTTCCGGTACATGACGGAACGGAGAGCACCACGATGATTGGCTACATATTCCGGCGGTTGCTGCTGATGGTCCCGACGCTGATCGGCGTCGTGACGATCACGTTTGCGGTCACGCAGTTCGTGCCGGGCGGCCCGGTCGAGCAGGTCCTCACGCAGTTGCGCCACGGCAGCGCGCACGGCGGCGAGGCGGGCGGCGGAGGCGGGGGCTACCACGGCAGCCAGGGCGTCGATCCGCAGCAGGTCGAGCAGATCCGCAGGCAGTTCGGCTTCGACAAGCCGCCGCTCGAGCGCTACTGGATGATGCTGAAGGCATACGCGCGATTCGACCTCGGCGACTCGTACTTCGTCCATGCGCGCGTGTGGGACGTGATCCGCTCGAAGCTGCCGGTGTCGATCACGCTCGGGATGTGGACGGTGATTCTCACGTACCTGGTGTCGGTGCCGCTCGGCATCGCGAAGGCGGTGCGCAACGGGTCGCGGTTCGACACCGTGACGAGCGTGCTGGTGCTGGCCGGCTACGCGGTGCCGGGCTTCGTGCTCGGCGTGCTGCTGCTGATGCTGTTCGGCGGCGGCACGTTCTGGCAGGTGTTCCCGATGCGCGGGCTCACGTCCGACAACTTCGACGACCTGACGCTGATCGGAAAGGCGCTCGACTATCTGTGGCACATCGTGATGCCGGTGACGGCGTCGGTGGTCGGCAACTTCGCGATCGTCACGATCCTGACCAAGAACACGTTCCTCGATGAAATCGGCCGACAGTACGTGCTGACCGCCCGCGCGAAAGGCGTACCCGAGCGCGACGTGCTGTGGAAGCACGTGCTGCGCAACGCGGCGATCCCGCTGCTGACCGGGCTGCCGGCCGCGTTTGTCGGTGCATTCCTGAACGGCAACCTGCTGATCGAGACACTGTTCTCGCTCGACGGCATGGGGCAACTGTCATACGACTCGGTGATCCGCCGCGACTATCCGGTCGTGCTCGGCTCGCTGTTCCTGTTCACGCTCATCGGTCTTCTGACCAAACTCATCGCGGATATCTGCTATGTCCTCGTCGACCCCCGTATCCAGTTCAACAGCCTGGACCGCTGACCAGGCATGCGCGGCGTGCGCGGCCTCGCCGTCGCCGTGGCGGCGCACATGGTTGCGTTTTCGCACGCAGCCGCTCGGCTACTGGAGTTTCGTGATCTTCGTCGCGCTGTTCGCGATCAGCCTGTTCGCCGACGTGCTGTCGAACGACCGTCCGCTCGTGCTGCGGTATGACGGGCACTACGCGTTCCCGATCGTGACGGATTATCCGGAAACGCGCTTTGGCGGCGATTTTCCCGCGAAGACGAACTATCTCGACCCTGCCATTCGCGCGAACCTCGACGCGCGCGGCAACTTCGCGATCTTCCCGCCGAACCGCTATCGTTACGACACAATCGACTATTTCGCGTCGCGCCCGTATCCGGCGCCGCCGTCGTCGAGCAACTGGCTCGGCACCGACCAGTTCGGGCGCGACGTGCTCGCGCGGCTGCTGTACGGGTTCCGGCTGTCGGTGCTGATGGCGTTCGCGCTGACCGCGTCGGGCATGCTGATCGGCGTGCTCGCGGGGGCGGTGCAGGGTTTCTACGGCGGGCGCACCGACCTGATCGGCCAGCGCCTGATCGAGATCTGGAGCGCGCTGCCTGACCTGTACCTGCTGATCATCTTCGCGTCGATCTTCACGCCGTCGCTGTGGCTGCTGTTCGTGCTGCTGTCGATGTTCGGCTGGCTCGTGCTGTCCGACTACGTCCGCGCCGAATTCCTGCGCAACCGCGCGCTCGACTACGTGAAAGCGGCACGCACGATGGGGCTGTCGAACGCACAGATCATCTGGAGGCACGTGCTGCCGAACAGCCTGACGCCGGTGATCACGTTCCTGCCGTTCCGGATGAGCGCGGCGATCCTGTCGCTGACGAGCCTCGACTTCCTGGGGCTCGGCGTGCCGCCGCCGAC
>NZ_LDVA01000314.1:0-4706 GCF_050768715.1 Burkholderia sp. ZZQ-2
CGTTGATAGGTCAGGTGTGTAAGCGCAGTAATGCGTTCAGCTAACTGATACTAATTGCCCGTAAGGCTTGATCCTATAACAAGTCTGCCTTGTAGATCGGCGCCGTGCGACAGCACCGGCCGCAAGATCCAGAGCGACAAGTTGGATTCTCGTGTGTGATACACACAACTCAAAATTACTGCTTCTTCCAAGATTGGTTCTGTTGGCCACGCCAGCAGGACAACCCTCTTTGCCTGATGACCATAGCGAGTCGGTCCCACCCCTTCCCATCCCGAACAGGACCGTGAAACGACTCTACGCCGATGATAGTGCGGATTCCCGTGTGAAAGTAGGTAATCGTCAGGCTCCCTAAGCCAGAAACCCCCGCCCGAAAGGCGGGGGTTTTTGCATTTCGGCGACGGAAATGCACGAGTGATCGGGATCGGTGGCCTGGCTGCAACCGGGCGCAATTTGCGTTTGGAGAAAGGGCACGTCATTCATCCCCTCTACCTGGCGCGCCGGCCCGATCACTCAGCTGCAATCCTGCAGTCAAACCCTGCCCCGAAACGAAACCACGCGATTTGATACGATCGAAGCGGCGCCGGCGATTGCATTCGTCGACGTTCATGTTCGAAACCAGGGCTTGATGGAGAGGGCGGGAATGAATATCGGCGACGCGTCGCGCGAATCCGGAGTCAGCGCAAAAATGATCCGGTACTACGAACAGGTTGGCCTGCTTGCGCCGAGCAAACGTACCGACGCCGGCTACCGGATCTACGGCGCGGACGAAATTCATATCCTGCGCTTCATCCGTCAGGCGCGACGCCTAGGCTTTCTCGTCGAGGACATCCGCAAGCTGCTAACGCTCTGGCAAGATCGTTCCCGCGCGAGCTCAGAAGTGAAGTCGATCGCGCTCGAGCACGTGGCCGAACTCGACAAGCGCATCGCGGAGCTGAGCGACATGCGCGACACGCTGGCCGATCTTGCTGCGCACTGCCATGGTGACGGGCGTCCCGAATGCCCGATTTTGGCGCGTTTGTCCGACCCCGTCAGTGAACCAAATTAGTGCGCGTACTCGAGGCTCAAGACGGGCCTCGATTCGATTTCCATAAAAATCAACGGGTTACGTAAAATCGATGCTCGGCCATTCCAAACAGGAATGGCTTCCATGCAAGTATTTCACTAGCATCTTGGTGCGGCATCGCTATAATTCGGGATAACCCTATACGGGAAATCCCTGAATCTCGATTCACCAGGGGTCCCCCTTCCTTGGAGAACGTCATGATCGCCTACATCGTTGAAAAGCTGAGCAACTGGTTCGAATCCGCAGAACGTGAACGCCGTGAGGCTTACCTCGCCACGTCGTCGGACATCGTCCAGCTCGAAAGCCGTATCCGCTCGCTCGAAACCAACGGCTACTCGCTGTAATCGGAGTCACCGTCAGGTGCCACGTGGCACCGAACGATAAGCAAGCCCCGTATTGACGGGGCTTTGTTTTTTTGTGCGCCGGATCTGGCGCAATCATCAGTGCAGCGCTATGGTATGGGCCTGCTTTTCATCCCGAAGGACACGATCATGCGTTTGCGTCTCGATGTGCGTCGCAGTACCCGCGCGCGTCTCGTTTTCGGCGCGGTGGCGCTTGTTCATGGACTCGCGGCCGCTGCCGCGACATCGTCCAAACCGCTGATTCTCGATACGCAACGCGGCATCCAGGATGGCAAGGGCGGGTTGGTGCTGCAGACGGCGCCGTTGTCTCCTGAGCCGATCGTCGAGCCGGCAGGCATGCGGGCTCCGGCCGGGCAGGCGCCGAACACGTCGGTTCCGCTGTTCGTCGCGCCGTATATCAATGTACCCGCGTGGGGTGGGCAGCCGGCCAACCAGCCAAGGCTCGCGCCCAGACCGCAGCCGTAACGCGCAGTCGCGTGATCAGTTTCCGCGGTGCTCGATCTGGCAGCGGGCGCCGCTATCCTGTCCCAGCATCTCGACCAGATAGGGCAGTGCCTCGTTCATGCTCTGGGCGAGGGTGTACGGCGGATTCAGGATGAACATCCCGCTGCCGTAGAGACCGAGCCCGTCAGTGGGTGGATTCGACACCGTCAGTGTCAGGTGCAGCCAGTTGTTCGGTTGCAGGCGCTTCAACTGCTCGGGAAAGCGCTGCGATTCCGTTCGCGTCACCTGCGGGTACCAGACGGCATAGCAGCCCGTCGCGAAACGCTTCAGACACTCCGTCACGCAAGTCACCGTGCGCGCGTAATCCTTCTTGTCCTCGTAGGACGGATCGATCAGCACGAGTGCGCGTCGCGGCGGCGGCGGCAGCAGCGCCTTGATGCCTTCGAAGCCGTCTCCGGCAAAGATCATCGCGCGTCGCCCCGCATCGCGGAAATTGTGGCGCAGCACGTCGATTTCCGTCGTGTGCATTTCGAACAGCCGCATCCGGTCCTGCTCGCGCATCGATCGCCATGCGATGTACGGGGACCCCGGGTAGAAGCGCAGTTCGCCGTCGTCGTTCAGCGCGCGGACTTCATCCACATAGTCGCCCAGCGCTTCCGGCAGGTTCTTTTCGTTCCACAGCCGGCCGATGCCGGTGTCGAATTCCGACGTCTTTGCCGCGTAACCGTCGCGCAGCGAGTACACGCCGGCACCTGCATGTGTGTCGATGTACCAGTACGACTTGTCTTTCTTGTTCAGGTAGCGCAGCAGCTGGACGACGACGGCGTGCTTGAGCACGTCCGCGTGGTTGCCTGCGTGAAAACCGTGACGATAACTGAGCATGGCGGGCTGCCTGAAACGAAAGGTGAATCGATGAAAGCGGTCGATCGTGCGTGGCCGTCAGGCCGGGCGCCGATACGGGCCGCGTATTGTACGCGAGTGGCCGTGCATCGCCTCATTCGTACGCATCGCCGACCACCTCTTCGATTCGTTGTTTCACATCCGGTGTCAGCTTCGCGGCAACGTCGAGCGCGCGCATGTTGTCGCCGATCTGCTCGATCCGCGACGCGCCTGTGATGACCGAGCTCACGTGAGGATTCGCGAGCACCCACGCGATCGCGAGCTGGCCGGTGCTGCAGCCGAGCTCGGTCGCAATTTCGCCGAGCCGTTCGACGATGTCGTTGGCGGCCTGGTCGGTCAGGCGGTCGCGCATCCAGTCGTACCCCTGTAACTGCGCGCGGCTGCCGGGCGGTACGCCGTTACGGTACTTGCCGGTGAGGAGGCCCGATGCCAGCGGGCTCCAGGTCGTGAGGCCGAGACCGTAGTCGTCGTAGAGCCGTGCATATTCCTTTTCGACCCGCGTGCGGTGGAACAGGTTGTACTGCGGCTGCTCGACAACCGGCTTGTGCAGGTGATGCCGTTCGGCGATCTCGCAGGCAGCACGGATCTCGTCGGCGCTCCATTCCGACGTGCCCCAGTACAGCGCCTTGCCGCGCACGATCATGTCGCTCATTGCCCAGACGGTTTCCTCGATCGGCGTGTTCGGATCGGGGCGATGGCAATAGACGAGATCGACGTAGTCGAGCTGAAGCCGGCGCAGTGAGCCGTCGATGGCGTTCAGCAGGTATTTCCGGTTCAGCGTGTGATACTGGTTCGGCGCTTCGGCGAGTCCCCAGAAGAACTTGGTGGACACGATATAGCTGACACGCGGCCAATCGAGGGACTTGAGCGCATGACCCATGATTTCCTCGGATTTGCCGCCGGCGTACACCTCGGCGTTGTCGAAGAAATTGACGCCCGCGTCGCGTGCCGCGGCAAGGCATTCGCGCGCGACTCGCTGGTCGACCTGGTTGCCGTACGTCACCCACGAGCCGAGCGAAAGCTCGCTGATCTGCAGGCCGGAGCGGCCTAGCCGTCGATAGTGCATGCGAATCTCCTGCGTGACAGAGCCGACCTTAAGCTTAGACGTTTTGCGCGCGAACGGCGGGGCCGATCGTGCACAATGGCGGCTGGCCCGTCGCTTCGATCATGCGATGAACGCCGAGGTGACGGGCACGTACTTTTTCGATCCGACAACGGGAGGAGACGGACATGGCAGCAGATCTGAATGGCAAGACCGCAGTCGTCACGGGCGCCGCGAGCGGCATCGGCAAGGAAATCGCACTCGAGCTCGCGAAAGCGGGCGCGGCCGTCGCGATCGCCGACCTGAACCAGGACGGCGCGAACGCCGTTGCCGACGAGATCGTCAAGGCGGGCGGCAAGGCGATCGGCGTCGCGATGGACGTGACGAACGAGGAAGCCGTGAACAGCGGTATCGACAAGGTGGCCGAAACGTTCGGCTCGGTCGACATCCTCGTGTCGAACGCGGGCATCCAGATCGTCAACCCGATCGAGAACTATTCGTTCTCCGACTGGAAGAAGATGCAGGCGATCCACGTCGACGGCGCATTCCTGACGACCAAGGCCGCGCTCAAGCACATGTACAAGGACGATCGCGGCGGTGTCGTGATCTACATGGGTTCGGTGCACTCGCACGAAGCGTCGCCGCTGAAATCGGCGTACGTGACGGCCAAGCACGGCCTGCTCGGCCTGGCCCGCGTGCTGGCGAAGGAAGGCGCGAAGCACAACGTGCGCTCGCACGTCGTGTGTCCGGGCTTCGTGCGCACGCCGCTGGTCGACAAGCAGATTCCGGAGCAGGCGAAGGAGCTCGGGATCAGCGAAGAGGAAGTGGTGAAGAAGGTGATGCTCGGCAATACGGTCGACGGCGTGTTCACGACGGTGCAGGACGTCGCGCAGAC
>NZ_LDVA01000315.1:0-38406 GCF_050768715.1 Burkholderia sp. ZZQ-2
CCGGTACGTCGTCGGTCGCGCCGCCGCCCGCCGCGGCAGCCGCATCGAGCGACACGGCAGCTGCACCGAGCGGCCCCGTGACGTTCGCGTGGCCGGCGCGCGGCCCCGTGCTGAACGGGTTCGACGACGCGAAGAACAAGGGCGTCAATATCGGCGGTACGGCCGGCGAGGCCGTGAAAGCGGCAGCCGATGGCCGCGTCGTCTATTCCGGCAATGGCCTGCGTGGCTACGGCAACCTCATTATCATCAAACACGATGCAACTTACCTCACGGCGTATGCACACAATCGCGCTTTGATGGTAAAAGAGGGGGACGCGGTGACGAAGGGGCAGAAGATCGCCGAGATGGGTAACAGCGACTCCGACCGCGTGATGCTGCATTTCGAGGTTCGCCGGCAGGGTAAGCCTGTCGATCCGCTGAAGTATTTGCCGCCTCAATAACCGAGACGACCATGCCGAAATCGAAGCGCCACGAGCCGCAAGCCGAGTCTGAGAAGATCAGTCGTGCCACGCAAGCATCGGTGGGGCGAGCAGGTGCTTCGACGGACGACGAAGACGACAACGCGGATAACGAACGCGATCTCGAGGCGCGCGACGCCGAGGCGGACGGTGGCGACGACGAGCGCGAAGGCCGGGCCGAGGCGTCGCCCGACGTCGACGATTTCCGCACGCTGCTGCAGGCCGAACTCACGGCCGACACGATCCAGCATTACCTGAACCGCATCAGCGTGAAGCCGCTGCTCACCGTCGAGGAGGAGCAGCGCTATTCGCGTCTGGCCAAGGCCGGTGAATTCGAGGCGCGGCAGGTGATGATCGAGCGCAACCTGCGCCTCGTCGTCAGCATCGCGAAGGGATACCTGAATCGTGGCGTGCCGCTGCTCGACCTGATCGAGGAAGGCAACCTCGGCCTGATGCATGCGATCGAAAAATTCGACCCGACGCGCGGCTTCCGTTTTTCGACCTACGCGACGTGGTGGATCCGCCAGAGCATCGAGCGGGCGATCATGAACCAGGCCCGCACGGTCCGCCTGCCCGTGCACGTGATCCGCGAACTGAACCAGGTGCTGCGCGCGAAGCGCCACCTCGAAAAGAATTCGATGTCGACGGGCGAAGCGGCCGAGCGCCGCGAAGCCAGCATCGACGACATCGCCTATCTCACCGGCAAGACCGCCGAGGAAGTCACCGACATCCTCGCGCTCAACGAGCACACGGCGTCGCTCGACGCGCCGCTCGACCTCGATCCCGCGAGCAGCCTGCTCGACCTGTTGCCCGACGACCAGAGCCAGTCGCCCGACGCCGAAGTGCAGCACCGCGAACTCGAGACGCTCACTCGCGCGTGGCTGTCGCGGCTGTCCGACAAGCACCGCCACGTGATCGAGCGCCGCTTCGGCCTGAATCACATCGAACCGGCGACGCTCGAGGAGCTGGCCGACGAGATGGGGCTCACGCGCGAGCGCGTGCGCCAGATCCAGCAGGAAGCGCTGGTGCGCCTCAAGCGGTTTTTCGCCTCCAACGGCGTGCGCAAGGACGCCGTTCTGTAACTGATGACTCCGATTCTTGTTTTTGACATCGAGACGATTCCCGATGTCGACGGCATTCGCCGTCTGGAAGACCTGCCCGCGACGCTCGACGATGCCGCGGTGGCCGAACATGCGTTCGCCGCGCGCCGCGAGAAGACCGGTGGCGATTTCCTGCCGCACCACCTGCAGCGCATCGCGGCGATCTCGTGTGTGTTCCGTGACAACAACGGGTTTCGCGTACGCTCGCTCGGCACGCCGCAGGACAACGAAGCCACGCTGATCCAATCGTTCTACCGCGTGATCGAGAAATACACGCCGCAGCTCGTGTCGTGGAACGGCGGTGGCTTCGATCTGCCGGTGCTCCATTACCGCGCGCTCGTGCACGGCATTCCCGCGACCCGCTACTGGGATCTCGGCGAGGACGACCGCGAATTCAAGTGGAACAACTACATCTCGCGCTATCACTCGCGGCATACCGACCTGATGGATGTGCTCGCGATGTATCAGGCGCGCGCGAACGCGCCGCTCGACGCACTCGCGAAGATGTGCGGCTTTCCGGGCAAGCTCGGGATGGATGGCAGCCAGGTGTGGCCGGCGTTCCTGGACGGGCGGATCGAGGAAATCCGCAACTATTGCGAAACCGACGTCGTCAATACCTACCTGCTGTATTGCCGGTTCCAGTTGATGCGCGGCGGCCTGACGCCGAGCGAATATGCGGACGAGATCCTGCTCGTGAAGAACTCGCTTGCGCAGGAGCCGGCGTCGCACTGGGCCGAATACCTCGCTGGCTTCACCGCGTAGCGCGGGCGGGGTGCGCCGAGGCCGGCGCGATCAATCGAGTTCGAGCAGCACCGGCTGGTGATCCGATGCGCGGACGTCGCCGTCGATTTCGCAGCGCATCACGCGCGGCAGCAGCGTATCGGTCACGAATACGAAGTCGCACGCAAGCGGCCCCTCCGACCATTGCACCGTATCGTAGACGCCCGCCGTCGGCGGTGGCGTGCGGCCGGGGTGCCGGGCAACCCATGTGTCGACGAAGCGCGGCGCGTCTGCGATCGGCGCCAGGAATCGACAATAGGCATCGCTGCCGAACGCGCTGTTGAAATCGCCGCAGACGATCGCATCGCACGGCTGGGCGGTCGTGCTGAACGGCCCCTCGGCAGTTTCGGCGGGCGCTGGTCGTGCCGCGTGTGCGCAGGCCTCGCGGTGCCGGTCGCGCAGCGCGTCGACCTGAGCGAGCCGCTGGCGCGCCGAATAGTATTCCAGATGCGTGGTGACCACGCGCAGCGGCCCGAAGGGCGCCTGCAGCTCGACGTCGAGCGCGACGCGCGGCATCGACGGCGCACCGGCGTCGGCCGGCCACGGCAGCAACTGGCGGAGCACGCGCCCGACCGGCAGCCGGGTCGCGATCGCATTGCCGAACTGGCGACGCGGTGCGCCGGCTTCGATCGGCGGCAGGTCGGCACCGATCGCTTCGATGATCGTATGGCCGGGCAGCAGCGCCGCGAGTTCGGCGAACTGGTCGGCGCCGGGCCGGCCGGGCAATGTGCCGAAGCCGCGCGTGACCTCCTGCAGGCACAGCACGTCGAAGTGGCCGAGCCCGCGGATCGCCGCGACGGTGCGCGAAAGATCGACGACGCCGTCCGCGTCCCGACCCCATTGGATGTTCCAGTCGATCAGTCGCATGGTCGAAACTCCTGCCGGGCGGATTCCAGGCCCGGGGGCACCCGCTCGGCTTCGCAGCGCCCGCCCGGGCGTGTTGCGTGCCTGGGCATTCCGGCGCAATGCCGTGCGGTCTATGCTCAAGTATGGACGCCTGCCTCATGCAAAGCGGGCGATGCGGGCCTTCGTCGTCTACAATCTCGCCTTCTTCAACGTTTGTCAGGAAAAGCTGGTGTCCGAAGCCGTCCCCACTTCTGCGCGCAAATCAAGAAATGCGCCCGTCGCGCCCGGAATCGCCCCGGTTCTCGAGATCGAATCGCTCGACATGGAAGCGCGCGGTGTCGGCCGCACGATCACCGAGGACGGCGAGCCGGGCAAGGTCATCTTCGTCGAGGGCGCGCTGCCGGGTGAGCGCGTGACCTATTCGAGCTTCCGCCGCAAGCCGAGCTACGAGCAGGCGACGGTTGTCGACATTCTGCGCCCGAGCGTGATGCGTACGAAGCCGAAATGCGCGTTCTTCGGCACCTGCGGTGGCTGCTCGATGCAGCATCTCGACATGCGCGCACAGGTGGCGGTCAAGCAGCGCGTGCTCGAAGACAACCTGTGGCACCTGGCGAAGCTGCGCGCGGAAACGATGTTCGCGCCGATTCACGGCCCGTCGTGGGGCTATCGCTACCGTGCACGCCTGACCGTGCGCAACGTTGCGAAGAAGGGCGGCGTGCTGGTCGGATTCCATGAGAAGAAGAGCAGCTACGTGGCCGACATGACGAGCTGCGAAGTGCTGCCGCCGCACGTGTCGGCGATGCTGGTGCCGCTGCGCCGGCTCGTCGAGGGGCTGTCGATTCGCGATCGGATGCCGCAGATCGAGCTCGCGGTCGGCTCGGAAGTCACGGCGCTCGTGCTGCGTGTGCTGGAACCGATCAACACGGACGACGAAGCGCTGCTGCGCGCGTTCGCGGACGAGCACAAGGTGCAGTTCTGGCTGCAGCCGAAGGGCCCCGATACGGTGACGCCGTTCTATCCGCTCGACGTGTCGCTCGATTACACGCTGCCGGAATTCGGTATCCGCATGCCGTTCAAGCCGACCGACTTCACGCAGGTCAATCATCAGATCAACCGCGTGCTGGTGGGCCGCGCGCTGCGCCTGCTCGCGCCGTCCCGCGACGATCGCGTGCTCGACCTGTTCTGCGGGATCGGCAACTTCACGCTGCCGCTCGCGCGGCTGTCGCGCGAGGTGATGGGCATCGAGGGCAGCGACACGCTGACGACGCGCGCACTGGCGAATGCGCGCGAAAACGGTGTCGACGGTCACACGACGTTCGCGTGCCGGAACCTGTTCGAAGTGACGGGCGACGACATCCGCGCGCTCGGCGCATTCGACAAGTTCCTGATCGACCCGCCGCGCGAAGGCGCGCTCGCGGTATCGAAGGCGCTGGCCGAGATCGCGCAGAGCGGTGAAGGCCCGCTGCCGAAGCGCATCGTCTATGTGTCGTGCAACCCGTCGACGCTGGCGCGCGACGCGGGCCTGCTCGTGCACGAGGCCGGCTACCGCCTGAAGGGCGCCGGTGTCGTGAACATGTTCCCGAATACGTCGCACGTCGAATCGATCGCACTGTTCGAGCGCGACTGAATTCCGGGCGGTGGACGTAAAAAAACCGGCCCGCGGGCCGGTTTTTTCATGATGCGTGGCGAACGTCAGTTGCGGTTGCCGCCGAAGATGCCGAGCAGCGCGAGCAGGTTCGTGAACACGTTGTACAGGTCGAGGTAGATCGCGAGCGTCGCCGAGATGTAGTTCGTCTCGCCGCCGTTCACGACGCGCTGGACGTCGAACAGCATGTAGGCGGAGAAGATCGCGATCGCGAGTACCGACACGGTGAGCATCAGCGCCGGGAGTTGCAGGAAGATGTTCGCGACCGATGCAAGCAGGATGACGATCACGCCCATGAACAGCCACTTGCCGAGCCCCGAGAAATCACGCTTGCTGACGGTGGCGATCGTCGCCATCGCGGCAAAGATGATGCCGGTGCCGCCGAACGCGAGCATGATCAGCGACGGGCCGTTCGAGAAGCCGAGGATGAAGCTCAGCAGCCGCGACAGCATCAGGCCCATGAAGAACGTGAAGCCGAGCAGCACGAACACGCCGGCCGCGCTGTTTTTCGTCCGCTCGATCGCGAACATGAAGCCGAACGCGATCGCGAAGAACGCGAGCAGGCTCATCATCGGGCTCGTGGCCGCGAACAGAGAGAAGCCCGTCGCGACGCCGACCCAGGCGCCCAGCACGGTCGGCACCATCGATAGCGCGAGCAGCCAGTACGTGTTCCGCAGCACGCGGTTGCGAACCTCGGCGGTGCTGACGGAACCGCCGCGGCCGAAATTGTACGGATAGTCGTTCATGGTTTCTCCTAACATTGAACGCGTGGGCGTCCGGGGCCGGTTCGGCGCGCGCGGTGTGCGGCGCAGCAAACCGGAGCAGCTATGGCTAAGATACGTTCCGTGCCGGGAGGTTTCAATGGCCGGGCGGCACAAAACATATGGATTCTGAACCTTTCATGCGTGTAAGGGTTCAATCGCAATGATACACGGGAT
This sequence comes from Burkholderia sp. ZZQ-2, assembly GCF_050768715.1. Lineage (NCBI taxonomy): Bacteria > Pseudomonadati > Pseudomonadota > Betaproteobacteria > Burkholderiales > Burkholderiaceae > Burkholderia > Burkholderia sp. ZZQ-2. The sequence goes on from NZ_LDVA01000315.1 coordinate 5,768, forward strand.
CGTGCTACAATAGCGGATTCATTTGAACCTGTAACTTCTTAATTTCTTGGAGTTTTTATGGCAATCGAGCGCACCCTGTCGATCATCAAGCCGGATGCGGTGGCAAAGAACGTGATCGGCCAGATCTACAGCCGTTTCGAAGGCGCCGGCCTGAAGATCGTCGCATCGCGCATGGCACATCTGTCGCGTGCTGACGCAGAGAAGTTCTACGCGGTTCACGCAGCGCGTCCGTTCTTCAAGGACCTCGTCGATTTCATGATCTCGGGCCCGGTGATGATCCAGGTTCTGGAAGGTGAAGGCGCGATCCTGAAGAACCGCGACCTGATGGGCGCAACGGATCCGAAGAAGGCGGAAAAGGGCACGATCCGCGCCGACTTCGCCGACAGCATCGACGCGAACGCCGTGCACGGCTCGGACGCTGCGGAAACGGCAGCGGTCGAAGTCGCGTTCTTCTTCCCGGAAATGAACGTTTACTCGCGCTAAGCCCTGGCTGGCAGCAAGTAGGCAGGATTCAGCGCACGCGGCAAGGCAGCACATCATGACGAGCGAAACTTCCGTCAATCTTCTCGACTTCGATGCCGAGGGTCTTGTCGCGTACTGCGGCAGCCTCGGTGAGAAGCCGTTCCGCGCCAAGCAGTTGCAGCGCTGGATCCACCAGTACAACGCTGGCGATTTCGACGGCATGACCGACCTTGCGAAGTCCTTGAGAGAGAAGCTCAAGGGCCGCGCGTCGATCGTCATGCCCGAGATCGCCAGCGATCACGTTTCCACCGACGGCACGCGCAAGTGGCTGATCGACGTCGGAAACGGCAATGCGGTCGAAACCGTGTTCATCCCGGAAGAGACGCGCGGCACGCTGTGCGTGTCGTCGCAGGCCGGGTGTGCGGTGAACTGCCGCTTCTGTTCGACGGGCAAGCAGGGTTTTTCCCGCAACCTGTCGACAGCCGAAATCATCGGCCAGCTACGGATGGCCGAATTTGCATTGCGAGCGTCGCTGGGTCGCGCACCCGGCCCGAACGGCAAGGCCGAGCGGGTCGTCACCAACGTGGTGATGATGGGCATGGGCGAGCCGCTGTTGAATTACAGCGCGGTCGTGCCGGCCATGCGGCTGATGCTCGACGACAACGCGTACGGCCTGTCGCGCCGCCGCGTCACGCTGTCCACGTCCGGCGTGGTGCCGATGATGGACCGCCTTGGCGCCGAGTTGCCGGTCGCGCTGGCCGTTTCGCTGCACGCGCCCAACGATGCGCTGCGCGACGAGCTGGTGCCGCTCAACAAGAAGTATCCGCTGCGCGAGCTGATGGCGGCTTGCCAGCGCTACCTGAAAGTCGCGCCGCGCGACTTCATTACTTTCGAATACTGCATGCTGGACGGCGTCAACGACACCGAAGCGCATGCACGCGAACTGCTGGCCGTCACGCGCGACGTGCCGTGCAAGTTCAATCTGATCCCGTTCAATCCGTTTCCGGAATCGGGCCTCATCCGCTCGAAACCGGAGCAGATCAAGCGCTTTGCACAGGTTCTCATCGACGCGGGTGTCGTCACGACCGTGCGCAAGACGCGCGGCGACGACATCGATGCCGCGTGCGGCCAGCTGGCCGGCGCAGTGAAGGATCGCACGCGCCTCGCGGAACGAACGGGCGCAGCAGGGAAAATCATCGAGGTTCGGGCGATTTGACAGGGGCGCCTGGCCGGGGATGCCAGCGCCTTTGGGGCGGTACAACACGCGAATAGCGATCGGTCGCGGCGCCACGGCGTCGCGCATGGTATGGACAGTTGCGGGTGCCGGCCGGCGGGAACCGGTGGCGGCCGCCAGTGAAGAAGAATCGACGCGAGGACAAGGATGAGTGAGCCGCAGCCGTCTAACGGCGCAGAGACGAATGGCGCGAAGCCGGCACCGGCAGGGTTGGAATCGCTTGCGGCGGTCGGCAGCCGACTGGCGCAGCTTCGGGAGGCAAGAGGGTGGACCGTCGACGACGTGTCGGCGCGACTCAAGGTCGCACCGCAGAAGCTCCGGGCGCTCGAGGCGGGTGACATCAGTCATTTGCCCGGCGTGACGTTTGCACTCGGCGTCGTACGCAGCTACGCGAAGATGCTCGGCGTCGATCCGGAACCGTTCGCGCAGGCGTTGCGCCGTGAGCGCGGTGTGCCGGAAGTCGACCTGTCGATGCCCGCGTCGTCGGGGACGGATCTGCCGCGCGGCCGCGTATCGATTCCGCTGGGCGGATCGTCGCGGCATCATCCGTGGCTGTGGGGCACGGCGATCGTCGTCGTCGCGGTGGTCGCCGTACTGATGTGGCACACTGGCGGCGATTCGTCGAGCCTGCTCGCGCGTTTCAAGAGCGGCGACGCGGAGCATGCGTCGGCCGCGAGCGTGCCGGCGGCGGCATCCTCGTCAACCGTCGAAGAAGCGGCCTCGAGCGGGGCGGCTGCCGTGGTCGCGAATGAGGTTCCGGCCCCGGCTGCTGCATCTGCTGCGCCGGCACCGGTTATTGCGTCGGCAGCTCCGGCGCCCGCGCCGGTGGCGCCGGCCGTGACGGCCGCCGCATCGCAGCCTGTCGTGGCGACGACGGCGGCAAGCGCTGCCGCGCCGGCTCAGCCGGCGAGCGTCGCAGTCGCGGCCGGCCAGTCGATGGTCGAACTGAAGGTCAAGCAGGACAGCTGGTTCAGCGTGCGCGACAAGAGCGGCAAGGAGCTGTTCTCCGGGCTGGTACGCGGCGGCGAGGCGAAGCAGGTCGCGGGCGACGGCCCGTTCAAGGTCACGATCGGCAACAAGGCGGGCCTCGACACCGTTGCGTTCGACGGAAAACCCGTCGATCCGGCAAAATATTCGGCAGCGCGGGGTAACGTGGCGCGGTTCACGTTGCCCTGACGTCAAGCGCCGTGGCGAAGGCCTGTCGTCGATATCGGCAGGCCGTGAGGGCACGGCGCTTTTTCAATTCATGCGCCGCGTCGCGGCGCATTCCGCGTAAATGGATCTATCGATGCAATCCGAAGCTCAATCCCCACGCAGCAGTCAGATTTGTTCAACCGAGCCGGTGTTCGGCGGGCATCAGCCGCGCCGCGTATCGCATGCGGTGGATGTCCGCTGGGGCGGGCAGCTCGTGACGATCGGCGGCGACGCGCCGGTGCGCGTGCAGTCGATGACGAATACCGACACGGCCGACGCGATCGGCACGGCAATCCAGATCAAGGAACTCGCGAACGCGGGCTCCGAACTGGTGCGCATCACGGTCAACACGCCCGAGGCCGCGGCCGCCGTGCCGGCGATCCGCGAGCAGCTCGACCGCATGGGCGTGACCGTGCCGCTCGTCGGCGATTTCCACTACAACGGCCACCTGCTGCTGCGTGACTACCCGGGCTGCGCCGAGTCGCTGTCGAAGTACCGGATCAACCCGGGTAACGTCGGCCAGGGCGCGAAGCGCGATACGCAGTTCGCGCAGATGATCGAGGCCGCGGCCAAGTACGACAAGCCGGTACGGATCGGCGTGAACTGGGGCAGTCTCGACCAGGATCTGCTCGCGCGCATGATGGACGAGAACGGTGCGCGTTCGCAGCCGTGGGATGCGCAGAGCGTGATGTACGAGGCGCTGATCCAGTCGGCGATCGGCTCGGCCGAGCGCGCGGTCGAACTGGGCCTCGGCCGCGACCGTATCGTGCTGTCGTGCAAGGTCAGCGGCGTGCAGGACCTGATTGCCGTGTACCGCGAACTCGGCCGCCGCTGCGGCTTCGCGCTGCACCTCGGGCTGACCGAGGCCGGCATGGGCTCGAAGGGCATCGTGGCTTCGACGGCTGCACTCGGTGTGCTGCTGCAGGAAGGGATCGGCGACACGATCCGCATCTCGCTGACGCCGGAGCCGGGCGCATCGCGCACGGGCGAGGTGATCGTCGGCCAGGAAATCCTCCAGACGATGGGCCTGCGCTCATTCGCGCCGATGGTGATCGCGTGCCCGGGCTGCGGCCGTACGACGAGCACGCTGTTCCAGGAGCTCGCGATGCAGATCCAGACCTACCTGCGCGAACAGATGCCGGTCTGGCGCAAGGAGTATCCGGGCGTCGAGAAGATGAACGTCGCGGTGATGGGTTGCATCGTCAACGGCCCGGGCGAATCGAAGCACGCAAACATCGGCATCAGCCTGCCGGGTTCGGGCGAGAACCCGGCCGCGCCCGTCTTCATCGACGGCGAGAAGGTCAAGACGCTGCGCGGCGAGCGGATCGCCGAGGAATTCCAGCAGATCGTCAGCGACTATGTCGCACGCAATTACGGCCGTACCGAGGCCCTGAACTAATTCGTCCACACACACGATGACTGAACAAAAACGCAAGATCGAGAAGCTCACCGGCGTCAAGGGCATGAACGACATCCTCCCGCAGGATGCCGGCCTTTGGGAGTTCTTCGAAGCCACCGTGAAATCGCTGCTGCGCGCATACGGCTACCAGAACATCCGCACGCCGATCGTCGAGCACACGCAGCTCTTCACGCGCGGTATCGGCGAGGTCACGGACATCGTCGAGAAGGAGATGTACAGCTTCACCGACGCGCTGAACGGCGAGAACCTGACGATGCGCCCGGAAAATACCGCGGCCGTGGTGCGCGCGTCGATCGAGCACAACATGCTGTACGACGGCCCGAAGCGCCTGTGGTACATCGGCCCGATGTTCCGTCACGAGCGTCCGCAGCGCGGCCGCTATCGCCAGTTCCACCAGGTCGGCGTCGAGGCGCTCGGCTTCGCGGGCCCCGATGCGGATGCCGAGATCATCATGATGTGCCAGCGCCTGTGGGATGACCTCGGCCTGACCGGCATCAAGCTCGAGATCAACTCGCTCGGCCTCGCCGAAGAGCGTGCCGCGCACCGCGTCGAACTGATCAAGTACCTCGAGCAGTTCGCCGACGTGCTCGACGAGGATGCGAAGCGCCGTCTGTATACGAACCCGCTGCGCGTGCTCGACACGAAGAATCCCGCGCTGCAGGAAATCGCGCAGAACGCGCCGAAGCTGATCGACTTCCTCGGCGAAGAATCGCGCGCACACTTCGAAGGGCTGCAGCGCCTGCTGCTCGCGAACAACATCCCGTTCAAGATCAACCCGCGTCTCGTGCGTGGTCTCGACTATTACAACCTGACCGTGTTCGAGTGGGTGACCGACAAGCTCGGCGCGCAGGGCACGGTCGCGGCCGGCGGCCGCTACGATCCGCTGATCGAGCAGCTCGGCGGCAAGCCGACCGCGGCGTGCGGCTGGGCGATGGGCATCGAGCGGATCCTCGAACTGCTGAAGGAAGAAGATCTCGCGCCCGAGCAGGAAGGCGTCGACGTGTACGTCGTGCACCAGGGCGAGACCGCGCGCGAACAGGCGTTCATCGCGGCCGAGCGCCTGCGCGATACGGGCCTCGACGTGATCTTCCACTGCAGCGCGGACGGCGCGCCGGCGAGCTTCAAGTCGCAAATGAAACGGGCCGACGCCAGTGGCGCCGCGTTCGCGGTGATCTTCGGCGAAGAGGAGGTTGCGAACGGTACGGTGGGCGTGAAGGCGCTGCGCGGTGCGGGCGGAGACGGGGAAAAGAACGTTCAGCAGACCGTACCGGTCGAAGGCTTGACCGAATTCCTAATCAATGCGATGGTTGCATCCGCCGAAGACGGCGACGACTGATCGCGCTGGCATCCGCTCGACAAGAAAGGCCTGAACAGGAAGGAATCGCTCGCCGATGAGTTATCACGACGAACAAGAATCGATTGAAAGTCTGAAGGCGTGGTGGGCCCGCTGGGGCAACCTCACCACGTGGATCGTGCTCGCGGCGCTCGTCGTCGCGGCCGGTTTCAATGGCTGGAACTACTGGCAGCGCCGTCAGGCTGCCGAGGCGTCCGGGCTGTACGAACAGGTCCAGAAGGCTGCCGCCGCGAACGACAAGGCGACGATGGCTCGCGCGGCCGCCGACATGGAAGACAAGTTCGGCAGCACGCCGTATGCACAGATGACGGCGCTTTCCGCCGCGAAGACGCTGTACGCGGCCGGTGACACGGCAGGTGCGAAGGCGCAGCTGCAATGGGCCGTCGATCACGCCAAGGATGACGAGTACAAGCAGATCGCGAAGCTGCGCCTCGCGTCGCTGCTGCTCGACGAGAAGGCGTACGACGCGGGCCTCGCGCTGCTGTCGGGTACGCCGGTCGATGCATTCAAGGGCCTCGTGGCCGATCGCCGCGGCGATCTGCTTGCCGCGCAAGGCAAGACCGACGACGCGCGCGCCGCATACAAGCTCGCGCTCGACGGCCTGTCGAAGGACGACCAGTCTGCCCGCCAGCTCGTGCAGTTCAAGCTGGACGCGCTCGGCGGCTGAACCCCGGTCCCCTCAACCTCTTAACTCTGCTTCGCTAACCGATGAATTTGCTGAAACGTTACGCTGTGCCCGTTGCCTGCGCGGCGGCTGTCCTCGCATTGGCGGCCTGCTCGTCGTCGAAGGACGCGCGCCGCGTGCCGACGCCGCTCACCGAGTTCAAGCCCGTGATGGACGTGCAACAGGTCTGGAAGGCGAGCGTCGGCAAGGGCGGGCGTTACCTGTTCTCGCCGGTGGCCGTGGGCGACGCCGTCTATGCGGCGGGCGAAAACGGTTCGGTCGAGAAGATCGACGCGAAGACGGGCCAGACGGTCTGGCGCGCGAAGGTTGGCTCCGACCTGTCGGCCGGTGTCGGCAGCGACGGCAACCTGACCGCGGTCGGCGCGCTGAAGGGCGGCGTGTTCGTGCTGGGCCCGGACGGCAAGCAACTGTGGAAGACCAGCGTGCAGGGCGAGATCTTCTCGCCGCCGCTCGTCGGCAACGGCCTGGTGGTCGTCCGCACGATCGACGGCCAGGTGGTTGCGTTCAACGCGCAGACGGGCGAGCAGAAGTGGAACTACCGCAACCGCGCGGTGCCGCTGAACCTGCGTGTGTCGGCCGGCATGACGTTTGCCGGTGACGCGGCGGTGCTGGCGGGTTTCCCCGGCGGCGGGCTGGTCGCAATCAACCTGCAGACGGGCGAGCCGTTCTGGCAGACGCCGGTGTCGTTCCCGAAGGGCGTGACCGAGGTCGAGCGCATCAACGACGTCAGCGGCCCGCCGACGCTTGTGGGCGCGGAAGCCTGCGCGGTGACGTTCCAGGGGCAGCTCGGCTGCTTCGATGCGAACTCGGGGCGCCCGCTGTGGGAAAAGCCGTTCTCGAGCCGCAGCGGCCTCGCGCAGGACGACTCGGTCGTTGCCGGCGGCGACGACTGGTCGGTCGTGACCGCGTACGATGCCGCTTCGGGCAACCAGCTCTGGCGCAACGACAAGCTGAAGAGCCGCGACGTCGGCGTGCCGTACCTGCTCGGGCACGCGGTCGTGATGGGCGATTACAAGGGCTTCGTGCACTTCCTGTCGCGCGAAGACGGCAGCTTCATCGCGCGGATGAAGACCGACGGCAGCGCGATCACGGCGGCGCCGGTCCTCGCGGGCAATACGCTCGTCGTGCAGACGAAGGACGGCGGCCTGTACGGATTCCGTCCGCGCTGACGCGCAGGAAACATGCGCGGCCGCGGCGCGACGGGCTTGTCCCGCGCGCCGTGGTCGCGCGACTTGAAGGCGGCCGGTGCTCCCGGCCGCTCGGTATTTGAAAGGCAGTTCGAGACGAAAGACGACGGCGCGCATCGCGCGCCTGGCGCGCATCGCGCGCCTGGCGCGCGCGTCCGGCGCGGCGCGAATTCGTGATATTTTCATTCAGCGCAGCCGCCCGCAGCAGCGGGCCTCCCGCTGCTGCGCTTCACCGTAGAAAACACAGATGAAACCGGTCATTGCCCTCGTTGGGCGCCCCAATGTGGGGAAATCCACGCTGTTCAACCGGCTCACGCGTTCGCGTGATGCGCTGGTCGCCGACTTGCCCGGCCTGACGCGCGATCGCCATTACGGCGAAGGGCGCGTCGGCGAGCGGCCGTACCTGGTCGTCGATACGGGCGGCTTCGAGCCCGTCGCGAAGGACGGCATCCTGCACGAAATGGCGCGCCAGACGCGCCAGGCCGTCGAGGAAGCCGACGTCGTCGTGTTCATCGTTGACGGCCGCAACGGGCTCGCGCCGCAGGACAAGTCGATCGCCGACTACCTGCGCAAGACCGGCCGGCCGATCTTCCTGGTCGTCAACAAGGCCGAGGGGATGAAGTACACGGCGGTCGCGACCGACTTCTACGAGCTCGGGCTCGGCGATCCGCGCGCGATCTCGGCCGCGCACGGCGACGGCGTGACCGACATGATCAACGAGGCGCTGGAGGTCGCGTACGCGGACCGGCCGGCGGAAGAGGACGACAACGATCCGTCGCGCGGCATCAAGATCGCGATCGTCGGCCGCCCGAACGTCGGCAAGTCGACGCTCGTCAACGCGCTGATCGGCGAGGATCGCGTGATCGCGTTCGACATGCCGGGCACGACGCGCGATTCGATCTACGTCGACTTCGAGCGTAACGGCAAGAAATACACGCTGATCGACACGGCCGGCCTGCGACGCCGCGGCAAGGTGTTCGAGGCGATCGAGAAGTTCTCGGTCGTGAAGACCCTGCAATCGATCTCCGACGCGAACGTCGTCATTCTTCTGCTGGATGCGCAGCAGGACATTTCCGACCAGGACGCGCACATCGCCGGCTTCGTCGTCGAACAGGGTCGCGCGCTCGTGATCGGCGTCAACAAGTGGGACGGGCTCGACGAGCATGCGCGCGATCGGGCGAAAGCGGATTTGACCCGCAAGCTGAAATTCCTCGACTTCGCGAAATCGCACTTCATTTCTGCCACGAAGAAGACCGGCATCGGCACGCTGATGCGCTCGGTCGACGACGCGTACGCGGCGGCAATGGCGAAGCTGCCGACGCCGAAGCTCACGCGCGCGCTGATCGAGGCAGTCGAGTTCCAGCAGCCGCGCCGTCGCGGCCCGGTGCGTCCGAAGCTGCGCTACGCGCACCAGGGCGGCCAGAATCCGCCGATCATCGTCATCCACGGCAACGCGCTCGACGCCGTGACGGAAACGTACAAGCGTTACCTGGAAAACCGGTTCCGCGAAACTTTCTCACTGACAGGGACTCCATTGCGCATAGAGTTCCGTTCGTCGAACAATCCGTACGCGGACAAGAGCTGAAGCACGCCTGTTACACGCGTTACACAAGGGGTAGGCCGCACGGCCTATGCCCCGGGTGGGCCAGGCAAAATCGGCTATAGTGTAGCGATTGGCGCCGGATCTCTTTTTCTTCGCCGCCAATCCAGATCAACCTGCAAAAAAAGATGGAGTACGCCATGAGCAACAAAGGGCAATTGTTACAAGACCCGTTTTTGAACGCACTGCGCAAAGAGCACGTTCCCGTTTCGATCTACCTCGTCAATGGCATCAAGCTTCAAGGGAACATTGAATCGTTCGACCAGTACGTCGTGTTGCTCCGTAATACGGTGACCCAGATGGTGTACAAGCACGCCATCTCGACGGTCGTGCCGGCGCGCCCGGTGAATTTCCACCCGGACGCGGAAGCCTCGTCCTAACCTATCGCAGCGGCCGGCATCCGGTCGCCGCGAGCGACCGATGCCAGCCGCCTTATCTTGACACCCGAAAATTTGATCAACGCAGCGCTCGTCGGCATCGATTTCGGCAAGACCGATTTCGAAGCCAGTCTCGAAGAACTCAGTCTTCTCGCCTCCAGTGCGGGGGCCCGTCCCGCCGTCACCCTCACGGGTCGTCGCTCCAGTCCCGATGCCAAGATGTTCATCGGCAGCGGCAAAGCCGAAGAACTCCGGCTCGCCTGCGACGCGCACAACGTCGAAATCGTCATCTTCAATCACGCATTGGCGCCGGCCCAGCAACGTAATCTGGAGCAGGCACTTAACAGGCGTGTGGTCGATCGCACCAGCCTTATCCTCGACATCTTCGCGCAGCGCGCCCGTAGCCACGAAGGCAAGCTGCAGGTCGAGCTCGCGCAGCTCCAGTACCTGTCGACGCGACTCATTCGCGCGTGGACCCACCTCGAACGGCAGAAGGGTGGTATCGGCCTGCGCGGCCCTGGCGAAACCCAGCTCGAAACCGACCGCCGGCTGATCGGCGAGCGCATCAAGATGCTGAAGTCGCGGCTGGACCGGCTGCGCCGGCAACACAGCACGCAACGCCGGCAACGCGCGCGCAGCGGCACGATGTCGGTGTCGCTGGTCGGCTATACGAACGCGGGCAAGTCGACGCTGTTCAATGCGCTGACGAAAGCGCAGGCCTATGCGGCCGACCAGCTGTTCGCCACGCTCGACACCACGTCGCGGCGCGTGTATCTCGGCGACGAGGTCGGCCAGATCGTCGTGTCGGATACGGTCGGGTTCATCCGCGAGTTGCCTCACCAACTGGTCGCCGCATTCCGCGCGACCCTCGAGGAAACGATTCACGCGGATCTGCTGCTGCACGTGGTCGATGCATCGAGCGCGGTCAGGCTCGAGCAGATCGAGCAGGTCAACGGCGTGCTGCACGAGATCGGCGCGGACACGATCCGGCAGGTACTGGTGTTCAACAAGATCGACGCCGTGCCTGAGCTGGCGGCCCGCGGCGACGCGGTCGAGCGGGACGAGTATGGTAATATTTCGCGCGTCTTTTTGAGCGCGCGCACCGGTCAGGGTCTTGACGCGTTGCGTGCCGCCATCGCCGAAATCGCCTCCGCGGAACACCTTTCCGGCGCGACGTTACCCGACGGCGCGCTCGACGGCGCCCCCGCTGAACCACACGAAGACCACACGATTTCCGAACACGGGCGCTAACCGGTCCCGGCCGGTTCGCCGGCGTCTAATCTGGTGAACAAACTCTGGTGAACGAATACAACGAGCGGAGTACCTGGCGGCGGATGCGCGCCTTGCTGTCGATCAACGATCCCCGCTGGGGACGCGGCGAAGGCAATGGCAAAGACGGATCCCGTCCCCGTGCGAACGAATCGAAGCGTCCGCAAGGCGGCGACGGCGATGGTCCGCCCGATCTCGACGAGATGTGGCGCAACTTCAACCGGCGCCTGAACGGCCTTTTCGGCGGCAAGGGCGGCAACGGTTTTCGTCCTGACAACGGGCGAGCCGCGCGAGTCGGCGTAGGCATCGTGATCGGCGTGCTGGTCGCGGTCTACGCGGGCAGCGGGCTGTTCGTCGTGCAGGAAGGCCAGACAGGTGTCGTGCTGCAGCTCGGCAAACTGTCGGGTACGGTCGGTCAGGGCGTGCACTGGCGCGCGCCGTATCCGTTCGCGTCGCACGAGATCGTCGACACGTCGCAGGTCCGCTCGATCGAGATCGGCCGCAACAACGTCGTGCGCCTCGCGAACGTGAAGGAAGCCGCGATGCTGACGCGCGATGCCGATATCGTCGACGTGCGCTTCATCGTCCAGTACCGGATCCGTTCCGCGACCGATTACCTGTTCCGCAGCGTCGATCCGGAGCGCAGCGTGTCGCAGGCCGCGCAGGCTGCGGTGCGTGCGATCGTCGGTACGCGCAGCGCGGCCGACGTGCTGAACCAGGACCGCGACGCGCTGCGCGAGCAGCTTTCCACCGCGATCCAGCGCGATCTCGATCGCTACCAGTCGGGACTCGAGGTGACGGCCGTCACGATGCAGAGCGTTGCGGCGCCCGAGCAGACGCAGGCCGCGTACGGCGAAGTCGCCAAGGCGCGCGACGAGCGCGAGGCCGCGAAGCGCGCCGCGCAGGCGTATGCAAACGACCTGCTGCCGAAGGCGCAGGGCGATGCCGCGAAGCTCGTCGACGAAGCAAAGGCGTATGCCGATCGCGTGGTCACGGAAGCCGAAGGCGATGCCGACCGCTTCAAGCAGGTCTATGCGCAGTACTCGAAGGCGCCTGCGGTGATCCGTGAGCGGATGTATCTCGAGACGATGCAGGAAATCTATTCGAACTCGACGAAGGTGTTCGTCGGCAACAAGGGCGGCAACAGCGTCGTGTACCTGCCGCTCGACAAGCTCGTCGAGCAGGGGCGGCAAAACGCCGCGGCGTCCACGGGGGCATCCGCACCCGATGCGGCGTCGGCACCGGCGGCCGTCGCGCCGGCGGTAGCGGCGCCCGCGAGTGCGGCGTCGGCTGCGGCAGCGTCGGGCAACGACGTGCTGCGATCGCGCGAGGCGTTTCGCAGCCGGTCGCGCGAAGACGATCTGAAGTAACGGAGAGCGCAGAACATGAACCGAATCATTGCGCTCGTCGTCGCAATCGTGATCGTTGCCTTCGCGGCATCCTCGACAGTCCTTACCGTCGATCCGCGCCATGCGGCCGTGCTGTCGGGGCGCGACGGCGCCCAGCCTGAACTGGCGGGGCCCGGCATCCATTTCAAATTGCCGCCGCCGCTGCAGACGGCGACGCTGATCGACACGCGGCTGCAATCGCTCGAGTCGTCGGATCCGCTGCAACTGGCGACGGAAGACAAGCACGATCTGCTCGTCGCCTATGCGGTGAAGTACCGGATCGGCGATCCGATGAAGTATTTCACGGCGACGGGGGGCGACCCGGCGGCAGCCAGCGAACGTCTGGCCGGCGCACTGAAGGGCGCACTCGGCGACGCGTTCGGCAAGCGTGCGCTCGACGATGCGCTCGGCGGCCAGCGTGCGATCGCCGATGCGGCCCGCGACGAAGTGAAGGCAAAGGCGTCCGGTTTCGGCGTCGATGTGGTCGACGTCCAGCTGACGCGCGTCGACTTGCCCGCCGCGCAAACCGATGCCGTCTATCAGCGGATGATCGGCGCACTGCGCGATCAGGCCGCGCAGGTGCGTGCGCAAGGCGCGGCCGACGTCGAGCAGATCAAGGCCGACGCCGAACGCGAACAGCAGGCCGTGCTCGCGAACGCGTACAAGTCCGCGCAGACGATCAAGGGCGAGGGCGACGCGAAGGCTGCGACGATCGCCGCCGATGCGTTCGGCCGCGATCCGCAGTTCTATCAGTTCTACGCGAGCCTGCAGGCTTACCGGAACACGTTCAAGCGCAACGACATCATCGTCGTCGATCCCGACAGCGAGTTCTTCCGCTTCATGCGCAGCCCGACGGGCGGTGCCGCACCGGCGGCGGCTGCTCCCCGCAAACACTGACCTTGGGGCGCCGCGTCGAGCGGCGCCGTCGCTCGCATGGACCTGGCTGGCTCGTTGTTGCTCGCAGTAGCGCTGATGCTGATCATCGAGGGGGCGTTCCCCTTCGTGTTTCCCGTCGCCTGGCGCGACACGTTTCGTAGAATAGCTGAGCGGCCGCCGCATCATATCCGGATCGGCGGGCTGATCGTGATGGTGCTCGGGCTCATACTGTTGCTGCTCGCCACCTGATCCGGACGGCGCATCCGCCGTCCGTCCCGCCCGAATTCAGAATTTCCGATTCACATCGCGGCGCGCTTGGTCGCGCGCTGTTTCCCGTCGTAGGACCGTACCGATGTCGACCTGGTTACTTCCCGAGAATATCGCCGACGTGCTGCCGTCGGAAGCGCGCAAGATCGAGGAGCTGCGCCGCAGGCTGCTCGACCGCTTCCGTTCGTATGGCTACGAAATGGTGATGCCGCCGCTGCTCGAGTATCTCGAGTCGCTGCTGACGAGCGGCGGCGCCGACCTGCGCCTGCGCACCTTCAAGCTGGTCGACCAGCTGTCGGGCCGTACGCTCGGCCTGCGCGCGGACATCACGCCGCAGGTCGCGCGGATCGACGCGCACCTGTTGAACCGCCAGGGCGTGACGCGCCTTTGCTATGCGGGCCACGTGATGCATACGCGTCCGCGCGGCCTGCACGCGACGCGCGAGCAGATCCAGATCGGCGCCGAAATTTACGGGCATGCCGGGCTGGAAGCCGACCTCGAGATCCAGCAACTCATGCTCGATGCGCTGCATCTCGCAGGCCTGTCGCGCATTCGTCTCGACCTCGGCCACGCGGGCGTGCTCGCGGCGCTGCTGGCGCGCGACGCGCAGGCCGCGGAGCGTGGCGAGTCGCTGTACGACGCGCTGTCGGGCAAGGACGTGCCGCTGCTGAACGAACTGACCGACGATCTCGGCGCCGATACGCGCGCCGCGCTGCGCGCGCTGCCGCACCTCTATGGCGATGCGAGCGTGCTCGCCGAGGCGCGGACGCGGTTGCCGGTGCTGCCCGAAATCACGCGGGCGCTCGACGATCTGGCGCAACTCGCGGCGCAGGCGAAGGGTGCCGAAGTGGCGATCGATCTGGGCGATCTGCGCGGCTACGCGTATCACAGCGGCGCGATGTTCAGCGCCTACATCGACGGCGTGCCGAACGCGATCGCACGCGGCGGCCGCTACGACCACGTCGGCCAGGCGTATGGTCGTGCGCGTCCGGCCACCGGCTTCTCGCTCGACCTGCGCGAGCTCGCCCGGATTTCGCCGGTCGAGGCTCGCGGTACCGCGATTCTCGCGCCGTGGGCGCAGGACGACGCGCTGAGCGCGGCCGTTTCGGCGCTGCGCGATGCGGGTGAGGTCGTGATCCAGGCGCTGCCCGGCCACGATCACGTGCTCGACGAGTTCGCCTGCGACCGTTCGCTCGTCGAGCGCGACGGCGCATGGGTGGTCGAACCCCGATAAAGAGGCGTTCGCGGGACGTGCTTCGGCGTGCATATCGTTGAAGCGAAACGGAAAAATTCGGAATCGCCCGCGAACATAGGTAGAATACGTTTTTAACCAGCTAACGAATCAACATGTCTGCCAGCGCAGTGAACGTGACTCCCGGGCGCAATGTCGTCGTCGTGGGAACGCAATGGGGTGATGAAGGCAAGGGCAAGATCGTCGACTGGCTGACGGACCACGCTCAGGGCGTCGTGCGTTTCCAGGGCGGTCACAACGCCGGCCACACCCTCATCATCGGCGGCAAGAAAACGATCTTGCGCCTCATTCCGTCGGGCATCATGCGTGAAGGCGTCGCCTGCTACATCGGCAACGGCGTCGTCCTGTCCCCTGAAGCACTGTTCAAGGAAATCGGCGAGCTGGAAGAGGCCGGCGTGAACGTGCGCGACCGCCTGTTCATTTCCGAAGCGACGACGCTGATCCTGCCGTACCACATCGCGATCGACCAGGCGCGCGAAGCGCGCAAGGGCGCGGGCAAGATCGGCACGACGGGTCGCGGCATCGGCCCCGCGTACGAAGACAAGGTCGGCCGCCGCGCGCTGCGCGTGCAGGACCTGTTCGACGCGAAGACCTTCGCCGACCGCCTGCGCGAAAACCTCGATTTCCACAACTTCGTGCTGACCCAGTACCTGGGCGGCGCGGCCGTCGATTTCCAGGCGACGCTCGACACGATGCTCGGTTATGCCGACCGCCTGAAGCCGATGGTGGCCGACGTGTCGCGCCGCCTGTACGACGCGAACAATGCGGGCCAGAACCTGCTGTTCGAAGGCGCACAAGGCACGCTGCTCGACATCGATCACGGCACCTATCCGTTCGTCACGTCGAGCAACTGCGTCGCAGGTGCGGCGTCGGCCGGCGCGGGCGTGGGCCCGCAGAAGCTCAACTACATCCTCGGCATCACGAAGGCGTATTGCACGCGCGTCGGCTCGGGCCCGTTCCCGAGCGAACTGTACGATGCGGACAACCCGCAGCGTCAGGACCAGGTCGGCGTCACGCTCGCGAACGTCGGCAAGGAATTCGGTTCGGTCACCGGCCGTCCGCGCCGCACGGGCTGGCTCGACGCGGCCGCGCTGCGCCGCTCGATCCAGATCAACGGCGTGTCGGGCCTGTGCATGACGAAGCTCGACGTGCTCGACGGCCTCGACGAAGTCAAACTGTGCGTCGGCTACAAGATCGACGGCAAGGATGCGGACATCCTGCCGCGCGGTGCCGCCGACGTGGCCCGTTGCGAGCCCGTATACGAAACGTTTGCCGGCTGGAAGGAAAGCACGGTCGGCATCAAGACGTGGGAAGCGCTGCCGGCGAACGCCCAGGCTTACCTGACCCGCGTCCAGGAAGTGGCCGGTGTGCCGGTCGACATGGTATCGACGGGCCCGGACCGCGACGAAACGATCCTGCTCCGCCATCCGTTCAAGGTGTAACCCCAGATGACGCAGCAAATCACGATGACGGCGGCAGACTTGATGACCGATCCGCGCAACGACGACAAGAACCTGTGGGTAGGCTGGGACGAATATCACCGTCTCATCGAGCTGCTCGCGCTCCAGGTACATGCATCGGGCTGGAAGTTCGACCAGATCCTGTGCCTCGCGCGCGGCGGCCTGCGCGTCGGCGATCAACTGTCGCGCATCTACGACGTGCCGCTCGCGATCCTCGCGACGAGTTCGTACCGGGAAGCGGCCGGCACGGAGCAGGGCGAGCTCGACATCGCGCAGTACATCACGATGACGCGCGGCAATCTGGCGGGCAACGTGCTGCTGGTCGACGATCTCGTCGATTCGGGCGTCACGCTTGCGCGCGTGCAGGAGCACCTGAAGGAGCGCTACCCGTCCGTGACGGCCGTGCGTTCTGCCGTGCTCTGGTACAAGGGTTGCTCGAAGGTCAAGCCCGACTATCACACGCAGTATCTGCCGACGAATCCGTGGATTCATCAGCCGTTCGAGGAGTGGGATACGGTTCGCCCGCACAACCTCGAGGCGTGGATCAAGCGCGGTCGCGCACAGCGCGACGGTTCGGGCGCGTAAGCGGCCGGCCAATCGAAGGAAAGCCTTGTACGGCGCCGCTTGCGGCGCCGTTTTTCATTGGGGCGCCATGCACGCCGGCGGCGCGCGGGCCGCGGATCCGGTAGGCAGACGGCGCTGCCCCGGCTATGATTGGCAGCCCTGCCACAGCTTGCGCCGGATTGCATGCATGGCGTGGCTCACGTGGTTCCAAGGCAACAGAGCAGGGCGGCGTTTCAAGGGGGCGCGAGTAGAATAGCGCTCGTTTTGTCCGACCCGGACCCGATTATTACGCTTCATATGAACGACACGATCCACGCGACCGACGCAGCACACGCGCCGCATTCGACGCAGCAACACTCGATGCGGGCGCTAGCGATAGCAGCCATCGGCGTCGTGTTCGGCGACATCGGCACCAGCCCGCTGTATTCGCTCAAGGAGGCGTTCAGCCCCGCACACGGTATCCCGCTCACCGAAGGATCGATTCTCGGTGTGATCTCGCTGCTGTTCTGGGCAATCATCCTGGTGGTCGGCATCAAGTACCTGCTGTTCGTGATGCGGGCGGACAACAACGGCGAAGGCGGCGTGCTCGCGCTGATGGCGCTGTCGTTGCGGCCGCTCGACTCGAAGACCCGCGTCGCGGGCGCGCTGATGGCGCTCGGGATTTTCGGCGCATGCATGTTCTACGGGGACGCGGTGATCACGCCGGCGATCTCGGTGATGTCGGCGGTCGAAGGTCTCGAGATCGCGACGCCCCACCTGTCCCATCTCGTGATGCCGATCACGATCGTGATCCTGATCGCGCTGTTCTGGATCCAGCGCCACGGCACCGCGCTGGTCGGCAAGCTGTTCGGCCCGATCATGGTGCTGTGGTTCGTTGTGATTGCCGCGCTCGGCGTGTACCACATCGTGCGCGTGCCGGGCATCATCGCGGCAATCAACCCGTATTACGCCGCGTCGTTCATGTCGGAGCATGTGCTGCAGGCCTATGTCGTGCTCGGCTCGGTCGTGCTGGTGCTGACCGGTGCGGAAGCGCTTTACGCGGACATGGGCCACTTCGGCGCGAAGCCGATCCGCATCGCCGCGTACGGGCTCGTGATGCCGTCGCTCGTGCTGAACTACTTCGGCCAGGGCGCGCTGCTGATCCAGAACCCGAAGGCGATCGAGAACCCGTTCTTCCTGCTGGCACCCGAATGGGGGCTGCTGCCGCTCGTCGTGCTGTCGACGGTCGCGACCGTGATCGCGTCGCAGGCGGTGATCTCGGGCGCGTATTCGCTGACGTCGCAGGCCATCCAGCTCGGCTACGTGCCGCGCATGAAAGTGCTGCATACGTCCGATCTCGCGATCGGCCAGATCTACGTGCCGGTCGTGAACTGGCTGCTGCTGTTCGTGATCCTCTGCATCGTCATCGGCTTCAAGAGCTCCGACAACCTCGCGGCCGCGTACGGCATCGCGGTGACGGCGACGATGGTGATCACGACCGTGCTCGCCGCGGTCGTGATGGTGAAGGTGTGGAACTGGAACCGGCTGCTGGTCGGCGCGATCATCGCCGTGTTCCTCGCGGTCGACCTCGGCTTTTTCGGCGCGAACCTGCTGAAGGTTGCGCAGGGCGGCTGGCTGCCGCTCGGCATCGGCGCGTTGCTGTTCTTCCTGCTGATGACCTGGTACAAGGGGCGTCACATCGTCAAGGAGCGCACGGCCGCCGACGGTATTCCGCTCGAGCCGTTCCTGCAGGGCCTGCTCGCGCATCCGCCGCATCGTGTGTCGGGCACCGCGATCTACCTGACCGGCAACGACAAGCTCGTGCCCGTCAGCCTGCTGCACAACCTGAAGCACAACAAGGTGCTGCATGAGCGGACCATTTTCCTCACGTTCGTGACGCGCGATTTTCCCTACGTGCGCGACGACAAGCGCCAGACCGCGCGTGATGCGGGCGGCGGGCTGTATATCGTCAAGGCCGAGTACGGCTTCAACGAGACGCCGGACGTGAAGGCCGTGCTCGAGGAATTCGGCCGCACGCACGACATGACGTTCGAGCTGATGGACACGTCGTTCTTCCTCGCGCGCGAAACGGTCGTGCCGACGCATCTGCCCGGGATGTCGATCTGGCGCGAGCGCGTGTTCGCGTGGATGCACCAGAATGCCGCGAAGCCGACCGACTTCTTCTCGATCCCGGCGAACCGCGTGGTCGAGCTCGGGACGAAGATCGAGATCTGACCGGGGGCGGCGCGCGGGTCGTTCAGCCGCGCGCCGCCGAGTCCGCCGACCAGGCAATCAGGCCGCGATCGTCCGCATCGCCGGCCGCGGCCGCAGCCGTATAGCGCTGCGTATCCCGCGCGACCCAATCCAGATAACCGCGAATCCAGTATCGGCAGCCGTCGACAAGGCCGCGCACGCGCGTGTCGGCATGCTGGGCGAGTGCATCGGCGCACAGGACGAATGCGCTGATCTCGGCGCGCACACGCTCGGCCGTGTAGTCGACGCTGGCCTGCAGCGTATGGCCGCGGGAAGCGTGGATCATCACCATGTTCCGGAACTGCCCGGGCTGGCCCGCTTCGACGCCGACGCTCTGGATGTCGTTGCTCCAGCAGACGATATGGTTCGCATGCCGGAACAGCGTCTGGATTTCCGGCCGATGAAACGTATCGGGCGGGACGGCACCGGCATTGGCCGCGTCCGCCAGCGCGAGGCAAGGATTCATCCCGCTCGTGTGACGCCGGATCGTTTCGTATTGCTGCACTGCGATCGGCTCGGCCCTCAGGTGGCCGATAATCTGCAGTCCGGCCGTGGTGGCCCACAGGCGCATGCCTTGTGCGAAGCGCGCGAAATGTTCGGCCGACAGGCGGGCGCGCAGGCGCTGGCACACATCGAGCCATGCTCGCTCGCCATATATGGGCTGGGGGCCGGTACATTCGTAGTCGAGCACATCGATCATCGCGGTCAGATTGAGCAACGTATCGGGGCCGACCGGCTCGACGCGATCGACGAACAGGTCGTCGACGAGAAAGAACCACACGAAATAATCGGCGAGCGCCTGCAGCAGGGAAGGATCGGCGTTCGGGTAACAGCGCGCGGCGAGCCAGCCGTATCGGGTGCGTACGACGCGTTCCCGGTACGCGTCGCTGATGAACAGGCCGTATGCGTCGGCCCACTCGAGCATGCGCGCTTCGATTCGCTCGACGTGCGGTGAACAGGCGCCGGCCCACGGCACGTCGAAAACGGGCATGTGCAATGCGGCCAGTTCGGTTTTCAGATGATCGTCTGTCATGGTTTCCCGATCCATTTTCGCGAATCCGTCCCGGTTCGCCGGTCAGGCGAATACCGGATGCAATGCGTCGCGAATCGACTGCAAAAAAGGCAAGACCGAAACACGGGAGGCAGGATATTCACCGTACATGCGAGCGCCGCGGAGAACGCTGCCGCTGAACGGC
The DNA here is from genome assembly GCF_050768715.1 of Burkholderia sp. ZZQ-2. NCBI lineage: Bacteria > Pseudomonadati > Pseudomonadota > Betaproteobacteria > Burkholderiales > Burkholderiaceae > Burkholderia > Burkholderia sp. ZZQ-2. Next base: position 25,785 of record NZ_LDVA01000315.1, read on the forward strand.
AAGATCGCTGCCCAATACAGAAGCATCAAAATACGGCCGTTCGAAAACTTATTTTATGTGTCACTTGTGAAGCGTCAAGAAAACGCATGTCGCAACGAGGATTGTTTAATTTGCCGATTAAACACAGGGGAATGGCGATGGAAACGCGCATATTCGGTTTTCATCCCGGATTTCGAAAATGCGGACGACGATTCAATAAAAAAACCCGCCGGGAGGCGGGTTTTTTGTGCGGCGACGCTTTTCGCGTGCTCAGCGCTTCAGCTTCGCGAACGCCGCGGCCATTGCGCCGGCCGGTTCCGGCTCGCGCGAACGCTGCGGGCGGGCGGCGCCGCGCCCCGCGTTGCCGCGATCCTGGCCGCCGCGCGACGGCGTGCCGGGCGCTGCTGCCTCGTCGTCGAGGCGCATCGTCAGCGCAATCCGCTGGCGTTTCACGTCGACGTCGAGCACCTTCACCTTGACGACCTGGCCGGCCTTCACGACTTCGTGCGGGTCCTTGATGAACTTCGTCGACATCGCGGACACGTGGACCAGCCCGTCCTGGTGAACGCCGATATCCACGAACGCGCCGAACGCGGCGACGTTCGTCACGACGCCTTCGAGCGTCATGCCCGGCACGAGATCCGACACCTTCTCGACGCCTTCGCGGAACGTCGCGGTCTTGAACTCCGGACGCGGATCGCGGCCCGGTTTCTCCAGTTCGGACAGGATGTCGCGCACGGTCGGCAGGCCGAAACGCTCGTCAACAAATTCCGTCGGGGACAGGCCCGACAGCGCTTCGCGGTTGCCGAGCACGTCGTCGATGCGCTTGCTGATCTTCGCGAGCATCCGCTCGACGACCGGATACGCTTCCGGGTGCACCGACGAGCGGTCGAGCGGATTCTCGCCGCCGTTGATGCGCAGGAAGCCGGCGGCCTGTTCGAAGGTCTTGTCGCCGAGGCGCGGGACCTTGCGCAGGTGCTCGCGCGACGGGAACGGGCCGTTTGCGTCGCGGTAGTCGACGATGTTGCGCGCGAGCGTCGCGTTCAGGCCCGACACGCGCGCCAGCAGCGCGGCCGACGCGGTGTTCGCGTCGACGCCGACCGCGTTCACGCAATCCTCGACGACCGCGTCGAGCGAGCGGGCGAGTTCGCGCTGGTTCACGTCGTGCTGGTACTGGCCGACACCGATCGCCTTCGGCTCGATCTTCACGAGTTCGGCGAGCGGATCCTGCAGGCGGCGTGCGATCGACACGGCGCCGCGCAGCGACACGTCCATGTCGGGGAATTCCTTCGCCGCGAGTTCGGACGCCGAGTAGACCGACGCGCCGGCTTCCGACACGACGATTTTCTGCAGGCGCAGCTCCGGGTGTTTCGCGATCAGCTCGCTCGCGAGCTTGTCGGTTTCGCGCGATGCGGTGCCGTTGCCGATGCTGATCAGCTCGGCCTGCGTCTGCGCGGCGAGGCGCGCGAGTTTCGCGATCGAGCCGTCCCAGTCGCGGCGCGGCTCGTGCGGGTAGATCGTATCGGTCGCGAGCACCTTGCCGGTGCGGTCGACGACCGCGACTTTCACGCCCGTGCGCAGGCCGGGGTCGAGACCGATCACGGCCTTCGGGCCGGCCGGCGCGGCCAGCAGCAGGTCGTTCAGGTTGCGCGCGAACACGCGGATCGCTTCGGTTTCGGCCGTTTCGCGCAGCTGCGTGAGGAGTTCGTTCTCGATGTGCGGCTGCACCTTCACGCGCCAGCACCAGCGGCATACGTCGGACAGCCATTTGTCGGCCGGACGGTTCTGGTTCGCGATGCCGAAATGGCGCGCGATCATCGCCTCGCCGGGATGCGGCACCTGGGCGTCGAGCTCTTCGCCGAGGCCGAGCTTGATCGTCAGCACCCCCGCGTTGCGGCCGCGGAACAGTGCAAGGGCGCGGTGCGACGGCACGGTCCTGATCGTTTCCGCGTAGTCGTAATAGTCGCGGAATTTCTCGCCTTCCTCGTTTTCCTTGCCCTCGACGACGGCCGATGACACGACGCCCTGGCTATGCAGGTAATCGCGCAGCTTGCCGAGCAGCTCGGCCGTTTCGCCGAACTGTTCGGACAGGATGTCGCGCGCGCCGTCGAGCGCGGCCTTCACGTCGGCAACGCCCTTGTCGGCGTCGACGTAGGCGGCCGCCTCGGCCTGCGGGTCGAGCAGCGGGTTCGCGAGCAGGGCCTGCGCGAGCGGCTCGAGGCCGGCCTCGCGGGCGATCTGTGCACGGGTACGGCGCTTCGGCTTGTACGGCAGATAAAGGTCTTCGAGCACCTGCTTGCTGTCGGCCGCGTCGATCGCGGCGCGCAGCTCGTCGGTCAGCTTGCCCTGTTCGTCGATGCTCGACAGGATCGCCGCGCGGCGGTCCTCGAGCTCGCGCAGATACAGGAGGCGTTCCTCGAGCTGGCGCAACTGCGTGTCGTCCAGGTTGCCGGTCACTTCCTTGCGGTACCGGGCAATGAACGGAACGGTCGAGCCTTCGTCGAGGAGTTGCACGGCCGCCGCGACCTGGCGCGGCTGGACGGACAGTTCGGTGGCGATGCGCTGTACGATCTTGAGTGCTACGGTTTCCGTCATGTCGTGGATGATCTGCCTGCTGAAATCGCGGCGCGGGCCGGCAGGCCCGAAGCGGCGGGCTGCGTGGCGGGCCCGACGGGCCAGATGCCGCGGGTGAGTGAAGCGGGGCATTTTGCCATAAATGGCGGAGCGTCCAGCCGGGGGTGATAGAATTTGACACATGTCCCGCAGCTTTCCTACGACGTTGCCAACTTCCCGAATTTCTCTCGTCGCGCTCGGCGCAGCGCTCGCCGCGGCTTTGTCTGCCGGGCCTTCCAGCGCGTTCGCGCAAGCTTCGGGCGCCACCGCGCCGGCCGCCACCGCGGCCGCACCCGTGACGGCCACGGCCGCACCGGATTTCGACGCCCGTCAAAAAGTGCTCAATCAACGCTCCGCGGAAAACGATTATCGTTATGCGGTGGCCGAGCACGATTGCTACAGCAAGTTCTTCGTCAATCACTGTCTCGGCAAGGCGCGTGACCAGATGCGCGACGAGCGGGCGAGCATCCGCCAGGAGCAGCTCGCGCTCAACGACGAGCAGCGGGCGGTGCGCGCGCAGCAGCGCGACCAGCAGCAGGCGCTGAAGCAGGCGCAGGACGCGGCGGAAGCGCCGCAGCGCGCGGCGAACGACGCGGCAAACGCCGCTGCGTTCCGCGACAAGCAGGAGCAGAATGCGCTGAAGCAGGCGCAGCGCGGCGCGGAAGGGCCGCAGCGCGCGGCGAACAAGCAGGCGTACGACCAGAAGCAGGGCGACTTCCAGCGCAAGCTCGACCAGGCGCACCAGCAGGCCGCGCAGAAGGCGCAGGAGCGGGCGGACAACGCCGCACGCTACGAGCAGAAGCAGAAGGAAGCCGTGCAGCACAAGGCCGATGTCGAGCGGCGTCAGAAGGAAGCGACCGAAAAGGCGCAGCAGAAGCAACAGCAGGGGCAGTAACGTGTTGGATTGATCCGGAATCAGTCTCGTGCGCGCTGGCACGCCAGCCGGCGCGCTGCTTCGATGAGGAGGCAAACATGCAAAACCGTCACACGGAACAGCAGCAGGAATTGCACAACCGTTTGGCTGCATTGCAGGAGCAGCACCAGCAGCTCGCTCGGGAGATCGAGCTGAAGGAAGGGCACTCCGACATCGACGACATCACGCTGCACCGGCTGAAGAAGGAAAAGCTGGCGGCCAAGGACAAAATCATTTTGCTGCAATCGCAGCTGGAACCGGATAAGCGCGCCTGAGCGCGGCCTGGCAAGCGCCGGCGCCGCCCGGGCGCTGGACACAGGAACGCTTGCCTTGAATTCACCGCTTGAAGCCACCCCCGATGCCCGGCGCGACGTGTCGTCCGCCGGGCGCGCTCGTGCGCCCGAAGGCACCTTTGAACTGAGCCGCAAGCGCGTCGACGAACTCGACACGATTTTCGGCGAGGGCGGATTGCTGGCGCGCGCGCTCGACGGCTATCGGCCGCGCACATCGCAGATCGAGATGGCGCGCGCCGTCGCATCCGCGATGGAAGCGTCCGCTCGCCGGATGCCCGAGCCCGAGATCTTCGAAACCCGCAAGCGGCCGGCGCGTCGCCTCGGCGACGGCGACAAGGCGGCCGAGACGGGCGCGGACGCCGCCGCAGCCGAGCCCGACAGCGATGCCGGGGACAACACGCTGATCGTCGAGGCCGGCACCGGGACGGGCAAGACCTATGCGTACCTCGTGCCCGCGATGCTGTGGGGCGGCAAGGTGATCGTGTCGACCGGCACGAAACACCTGCAGGACCAGCTGTTCCAGCGCGACATCCCGACCGTGCGCAACGCGCTGGCGGTGCCGGTGTCGGTCGCGATGCTCAAGGGGCGCGCAAACTACCTGTGCCACTACTACCTGCAACGCACGGCCGACAACGGCCGGCTGCCGTCGCGGCAGGATACGGCCTACCTGCAGGAAATCGTCCGTTTCGCGAAGATTACGAAGAGCGGCGACAAGGCCGAGCTCGCGAGCGTGCCGGAAACGGCGCCCGTCTGGTCGATGGTCACGTCGACGCGCGACAACTGCCTTGGCCAGGAATGCCCGCACTACAAGGAATGCTTCGTGATGCAGGCGCGGCGCGAGGCGCAGCAGGCCGACGTCGTCGTCGTCAACCACCACCTGTTCTTCGCGGACATCATGCTGCGCGACACGGGGATGGCCGAGCTGCTGCCGAACGCGAACACGGTCATCTTCGACGAAGCGCACCAGTTGCCGGAAACGGCGACGCTGTTCTTCGGCGAGACGCTGTCGACGACGCAGATTCTCGAACTCGCACGCGACACGGTAGCTGAAGGCCTGAGCCATGCACGCGACGCGGTCGAATGGGTGAAGCTCGGCGGCGATCTCGAGCGCGCGGCACGCGACTTGCGTCTGGCGTTCGCGAACGACCAGATCGTCCGGATGTCGCTCGCCCAGCTCGGCGACGATCACCCGATGTTCGGCGCGCTCGACGCGCTCGAGGCCGCGCTCGACGCGCTTGCGTCGGCGCTTGCCAGCCAGGCCGAACGGGCGGAGTCGCTCGGCGCGTGCCTGCGGCGCGCACGCGAACTGCAGGACCTGCTGGCCGGCTGGGTCGCGCCCGGCGCGACGGAAGCGGCCGCGAAGGCCGATGCGGCGGCGGCCGGCGACAAGGCGGCATCCGACGGCGATCCGAACGAGAAGGTGCGCTGGGTCGAAGTGTTCGCGCATACGGTCCAGCTGCACGAAACGCCGCTGTCAGTCGCGCCGATTTTTGCCAAGCAGCGCGCGGGTGTGCCGCGTGCATGGGTGTTCACGTCGGCCACGCTGTCGGTGCGCGGCGATTTCACGCACTACGCGGCACAGATGGGCCTCAGTTCGCGCCGCTCGATGACGCTCGCGAGCCCGTTCGACTACCAGTCGCAAGGGCTGCTGTACGTGCCGCGCAACCTGCCGCAACCGTCTTCGCCGGCGTTTACCGATGCCGTCTTCGACGCCGCGCTGCCGGCGATCGAGGCGTCCGGCGGCGGCGTGTTCATGCTGTGCACGACGCTGCGCGCGGTCGACCGGATTGCGTCGAAGCTGCGCGACGTGATCGAATCGCGCGGCTGGAACACGCCGCTGCTCGTGCAGGGCGATGCGAGCCGTACCGAACTGCTGGACCGTTTCCGTGCATACGGCAATGCGATCCTGGTCGGCAGCCAGAGTTTCTGGGAAGGCGTCGACGTGCGCGGCGATGCGCTGTCGCTCGTCGTGATCGACAAGCTGCCGTTCGCGCCGCCGGACGATCCGGTGCTCGCCGCGCGCCTCGATGCGCTGACGAAGAAGGGGCTGAGCCCGTTCGCCGTGCACCAGTTGCCGCAGGCCGTGATCACGCTGAAGCAGGGCGCGGGCCGGCTGATTCGGGCGGAGACGGATCGCGGCGTGCTGATGATCTGCGACACGCGGCTCGTCGACAAGCCCTACGGGCGCCGGATCTGGCAGAGCCTGCCGCCGTTCAAGCGGACTCGCGAGATCGCGGTTGTCCAGGACTTCTTCGACGAGCACCGTTCCGCAAAGCGCACGTGACGACGCGCGCGGCGCTCGCCGCGCGCTCGCACCGGCGCTGCCTGAGCACGGCGCCAATAAAAAACCCGGCTCGATGGCCGGGTTTTTTGTTCGTGCAGCGGGCGCTGCATGGTGCTTTCGTCAGAACTGCCACCACGACTTCTTCGCGCCGGGGCGCGAGTGGCCCGTGACGTACGGGCTGTCGGGGAACGTGCCTGCGAGCACGCGCTTCGTGTCCTCGGCGAGTTGCGGCTGGTTCAGCTTGCCGTACGACAGGATCATGATGTGCAGCGCGTCCTCGATCGCCGGGGCGCCCTTGTAGTCCTTGATCGCGAGCTGCGCACGGTTGATGGCCGCGACGTAGGCGCCACGCCGGTAGTAGTAGTCGGCCGCGTGCACTTCGTGCGACGCGAGCGCGTTGACGATGTAGCGCATCCGCGCGGCGGCGTCGGGCGCGTACTTGCTCTTCGGGAAGCGGTCGACGACGACCTTGAACGCATCGTACGATTCACGCAGTGCCTGCGGATCGCGCTCGCTCATGTCCTGGCCGGAGAACCGGCCGAACAGGCCGAGATCGTCGTTGAAGTGGATCATCCCCTTCAGGTAGTACGCGTAAGGGATATCCGGATGATCGGGGTGGAGCTGGATGAAGCGATCGACGGCCTGGTCGGCGGCGGCCGCTTCGTTGTCCTTCCAGTTGCAGTACGCAACGTTGATCTGCGCCTGTTGTGCGAAGTGGCCGAACGGATCGCGACCTTGCAGCGATTCGAAATATTTCGCGCACTTGCCCCAGTCGCCGCCGGACAGTGCGTCCTGGGCCTCTGAGTATAATTTGTTGTTCGACCAGGTAGCCGTCTCGTCCTGCTTCTGCGGCAAGCCGTGGCAGCCGGCGATGAGGGCCGCGGCCGCTACCGCCGCAGCCCGGGCGGCGACGGTTCTGGCCGTGCGTTTGGTCGAATTCATCATGCTCGCATGTCCTAGCTTCAAGTCTCGGTGACCCAGTCTAAATGACCCGTTCAAGTTCGCAGAATGCCCAGCCGGGCACACCAAATCGCGAAGATTATAGCCCAAGCGATCGGCCCGCCGACGCTGCGTCGGGGGATTCCCTCGATGACGATCTGGCCGGCGACGCCATGCAGGCGCCTGTCGTGCCGTCCGCGGCGGCCGACGACGCACCGCGCGTCGTCGAAGTGCCGCTGTCGCTCGCGGGTGAGCGCCTCGACAAGGCGCTCGCCCAACTGTTCCCTGAATTCTCGCGCAGCCGCCTGCAGAGCTGGATCGAGGCGCAGCGCGTGCTCGTCGACGGCGCGCCGGCGAAGATCCGCCAGCCGGTGCCGCTCGGCGCCAAGATCGAGCTCGTGCCCGACCTGCTCCCCGAGCAGCTCGCCTTTACGCCGGAACCGGTGCCGCTCGACGTGATCTACGAGGACGACGCGCTCGTCGTCATCAACAAGCCGGCCGGCCTCGTCGTGCATCCGGCCGCCGGCAACTGGAGCGGCACGATCCTCAACGGGCTGCTGCATCGCTATGGCGACGCGGCGGCCGGCCTGCCGCGCGCGGGGATCGTCCACCGGCTCGACAAGGAGACGTCGGGCCTGATGGTGGTGGCGCGTACGCTGGCCGCGCAGACGGACCTCGTGCGCCAGTTGCAGGCCCGCACGGTGAAGCGCCGCTATTTCGCGCTCGTGTGGGGCACGATGCCCGAGGAGGGCACGATCGATGCGCCGATCGGCCGCGATCCGCGCGAACGCACGCGCATGGCCGTCGTCACCGGCGCGTCGGGCAAGCCCGCGCGCACGCATTTCCGCACGGTTGACACATGCCTGTGGCAACGTCAGCCGGTTTCGGCGATCCAGTGCGATCTCGAGACCGGTCGCACGCACCAGATCCGCGTGCACTGCGCGCATGCCGGGCACCCGCTGCTCGGTGACCCCGTGTACGGGCGCGCGCGCGGCAAGCGCTCGGTCGCGCCGTTGCCGGACGGTTTCGCGCGACAGGCGCTGCATGCATGGCGGCTCGGTCTCGTGCACCCGGTCACGGGCAAGGCGATGCAGTGGCGCTGCCCGCTGCCGGACGACATGAACGCCCTCGTCGCGGCGCTCGGCTTCGGGCAGGGCGACGAGGAATTCGACGACGATGACGGGGTCTACGACGATGACGATTTCGGCGGCGAGTATCACGACGATGAGCCGTACCTGGACGACGAGGAGGAGTGAGTGCCGATGACGAACCTGGCGCCGTTGACGTGGCAGGACTGCGTACAGCCCGACTGGCAGGTGTCGCCGCGCGTGCGCGCGCTGATCACGACGCGCGACGGCGGGGTGAGCGAAGGCCCGTATGGGCGCTGGCAGGGCGCGGAGGCTCTGCCGGGCGGGATGAATCTCGGCCTGCACACCGGTGACGATCCGGCTCATGTCGCCGGGAATCGCGCGCGCTTGCTCGCGCTGGCTGGCCAGTCGAGCGCCGCGTGGCTCGAGCAGGTTCACGGCGCGCAGATCGTGCGCGCGGACGAGGTGATCGCGGCGGCACCCGCGGCGCTCGCGCCGGTGCAGGCCGACGCGAGTGTCACCGACCGTGCCGGCGCCGTCTGCGTCGTGATGGTCGCGGATTGCCTGCCCGTGCTGCTGTGCGACACGCAGGGCCGCGCCGTCGGCGCCGCGCATGCGGGCTGGCGCGGCCTGGCGGCCGGCATCGTCGAACAGACGGCGGCGCGGGTCGCGGCACTCGCGGGCGGTGCGACGGACGCGCTTCATGCTTACCTCGGGCCGGCGATCGGCCCGCGGGCGTTCGAGGTCGGCGCTGACGTGCGTGACGCGTTTCTCGACACGGCCCCGCAGTCGGAGCATGATGAAACCCGGCTTGCGTTCGTCGCGATCGATGGCGCGCCCGGCAAGTTCCTGGCCGATCTCTACGCGCTCGCGCGCTTGCGTCTTGCGCGTGCGGGCGTGGCGCACGTGAGCGGCGGGACGGCCTGCACGGTCACCGAACAGGCGCGCTTCTATTCGTACCGGCGCGACCGCGTGACGGGCCGCATGGCGGCGGCGATCTGGCTGGCGGATTGACGGGATGCGCATGGGCGCGGGATTTGTCGCGCTGCAAAATCGGGTTATCTCGATTTTGCGGCGGCCATGCCGCGTTACATGCGCGGCTGAATGAAAAATGCGAAGTCAAGTCAATCAAAATGTTTTATGTTTCGCCGGAACCCTTGTCCCGCCTGTTGCGCGAGGATTATCTCCGTGCGGAATTGTTCAGCGGTTTGATATGGCGCTTCACATGGGGAAAACGATAATGATAAAAATACCGCACTGCGGCAGAATCTGGAGACGCCTCTCCAGAGCATGACGGCCCGGCTCGCAGCCGGCATGCCGCGCGCGAGCAGGATTTCACGACAGACGCTCACGAATCACCGGTAAGGCAGGTAATGACAGCATCGAAAAAATCGTCGACGTCCGCTCAGGCGGGCACTTCCACGGGCAGCATTGGTTTCGATCCGGCCGCCCAGCCGATGCAGCAGATGTTCGAGTCGTGGTTGAACGCGTGGCGCGGTTTTGCGGATCCGGCACGTGCCGCGACTGCGTCGGCCACCGTGAATCCGTTCGCGACATTCCAGTTTCCGACATCGTTTCCGTTCCAGGTGCCGTCGATGCCCGATTTCGGCGCGATGGCGTCGCCGTTCGCCGGGCTGAAGCTGCCGGCCGCCGCGATTCCCCCCGAGCGGCTTCAGGCGTTGCAGGCCGACTACGCGCGCGATTGCATGGCGCTGATGCAGCAGGCCGCCGCCGCGAAGCTCGAGTCGCCCGAACTGAAGGACCGCCGCTTCAGCGGCGATGCATGGAAGGCGTCGCCGGCGCATGCGTTCGCGGCGGCCTGGTATCTGCTCAACGCGCGCTATCTGCAGGAACTGGCCGACGCGCTTCAGACCGATCCGAAGACGCGCGAGCGCATTCGTTTCACGGTCCAGCAGTGGACGGCCGCCGCCGCGCCGAGCAACTTCCTCGCACTCAATCCCGACGCACAGAAATCGATTCTCGAGACGCAGGGCGAAAGCCTGCGGCAGGGGATGATGAACCTGCTCGGCGACCTGCAGCGCGGCAAGATTTCGCAGACCGACGAATCGCAGTTCGTGGTCGGCAAGAACCTCGGGTGTACTGAAGGTGCGGTCGTCTACGAGAACGACCTGATCCAGCTGATCCAGTACACGCCGAAGACGGACAAGGTGTTCGAGCGGCCGCTCCTGATCGTCCCGCCGTGCATCAACAAGTTCTACATCCTCGACCTGCAGCCCGAGAATTCGCTCGTCGCGCATGCGCTGTCGAATGGCCATCAGGTGTTCCTCGTGTCGTGGCGCAACGCCGACGCATCGGTCGCGCACAAGACGTGGGACGACTACATGAACGAAGGGCTGCTCGCGGCGATCGACGCCGTGCAGCAGGTGAGCGGCCGCGAGCAGATCAACACGCTCGGCTTCTGCGTCGGCGGCACGATGCTCGCGACTGCGCTCGCGGTGCTCGCCGCGCGCGGCGAACATCCGGTCGCGTCGATGACGCTGCTCACCGCGATGCTCGACTTCAGCGACACCGGCATCCTCGACGTGTTCGTCGACGAGGCGCACGTGCAGATGCGCGAGCAGACCATCGGCGGCAAGAACGGCACGCAGCCGGGGCTGATGCGCGGCGTCGAGTTCGCGAACACGTTCTCGTTCCTGCGGCCGAACGACCTCGTGTGGAACTACGTCGTCGACAACTACCTGAAGGGCCGCACGCCGGCGCCGTTCGACCTGCTGTACTGGAACGGCGATTCGACGAGCCTGCCGGGCCCGATGTACGCGTGGTACCTGCGCAATACCTATCTCGAGAACAAGCTGCGCGAGCCGGGCGCGTTGACCGTGTGCGGCGAATCGGTCGACCTGACGCTGATCGACGTGCCGACCTTCATCTACGGCTCGCGCGAGGATCACATCGTGCCGTGGCAGACGGCCTATGCATCGACGTCGATCCTGTCGGGTCCGCTGAAGTTCGTGCTCGGCGCGTCGGGGCACATCGCGGGCGTGATCAATCCGCCGGCGAAGAAGAAGCGCAGTTACTGGATCAACGATAGCGACCTGCCCGAATCGGCGGACGACTGGTTTGCCGGTGCGACCGAGCACCCGGGAAGCTGGTGGACGACCTGGGTCGAGTGGCTCGACCAGTACGGCGGCCGCAAGGTGGCGCCGCCCGCCCAGCCCGGTTCCGCACAGTTCCCGGTGATCGAGCCGGCGCCGGGCCGGTACGTATTGCAGCGCGATTGACGAAAGACGGACAGCGGCGCACGCTGTCCGATGCACCGCAGTTTTTTTAACAGGGCCGGTAGCGATGCGCCGTGTCGTGCGGGCCTGGAGGAAAGGGAAATGACGGACGTAGTGATCGTTTCGGCCGCGCGGACCGCGGTCGGCAAATTCGGCGGTTCGCTTGCGAAGATTGCAGCACCCGAACTGGGCGCGACGGTGATCCGCGCAGTGCTGGAGCGCGCGGGCGTGAAGCCCGAGCAGGTGAGCGAAGTGATCATGGGCCAGGTGCTGACGGCCGGCTCGGGCCAGAACCCGGCGCGGCAGTCGCTGATCAAGGCCGGGCTGCCGACGGCAGTGCCGGGGATGACGATCAACAAGGTGTGCGGCTCGGGCCTGAAGGCCGTGATGCTGGCGGCGAACGCGATCGTCGCGGGCGACGCGGACATCGTGATCGCGGGCGGCCAGGAGAACATGAGCGCGTCGCCGCACGTGCTGCCGGGCTCGCGTGACGGCTTCCGGATGGGCGATGCGAAGCTGGTCGACACGATGATCGTCGACGGCCTGTGGGACGTGTACAACCAGTACCACATGGGCATCACGGCGGAGAACGTCGCGAAGGAATACGGGATCACGCGCGAAGAGCAGGATGCGTTCGCGGCGCTGTCGCAGAACAAGGCGGAAGCCGCGCAGAAGGCGGGCCGCTTCGACGACGAGATCGTGCCGGTGTCGATCCCGCAACGCAAGGGCGAGCCGCTGCAGTTCGCGACCGACGAATTCGTGCGTCACGGCGTGACGGCGGAGTCGCTGGCGGGGCTGAAGCCGGCGTTCTCGAAGGACGGCTCGGTGACGGCGGCGAACGCGTCGGGGCTGAACGACGGCGCGGCGGCGGTGCTGGTGATGTCGGCGCAGAAGGCGGCGGCGCTGGGTCTGACGCCGCTGGCGAAGATCAAGGCCTACGCGAACGCGGGCGTCGATCCGAGCGTGATGGGGATGGGCCCGGTGCCGGCATCGCGCCGGTGCCTGGAGCGCGCGGGCTGGACGCCGGGCGACCTGGACCTGATGGAGATCAACGAGGCGTTCGCGGCGCAGGCGCTGGCGGTGCACAAGCAGATGGGCTGGGACACGTCGAAGGTGAACGTGAACGGCGGGGCGATCGCGATCGGTCACCCGATCGGTGCGTCGGGCTGCCGGATCCTGGTGACGCTGCTGCACGAGATGGCCAAGCGCGACGCGAAGCGCGGGCTGGCGTCGCTGTGCATCGGCGGCGGGATGGGCGTCGCGCTCGCGGTCGAGCG